>JACZTE010000087.1 GCA_022573935.1 Chloroflexota bacterium | reverse complement strand
ATGTGGCATGCGTCAGCGGCATCATCTTTCGCAGCCCGCCCATGCGACGCATATCGAAGGTGTTGGTCGCGTGGTTGACGCTGCCCGCGCCCAGGAAGAGGAGCGCCTTGAAGAAGGCGTGGGTGAGCAGGTGGAAGATAGCGGCCACGTAGCCGCCCAACCCCAGCGCCAGCATCATGTAGCCGAGCTGGCTGATCGTCGAGTAGGCGAGCACCCGCTTGATATCGGTCGCCACCACCGCCAGCAGCGCCGCGAGCAGGGCGGTCACACCGCCCACGACCGCGACGGTGAGCTGCGCGTCCTCCGCCACCTCGAAGACTGGGAAGAAGCGCGCCACCAGATAGACGCCGGCGACCACCATCGTCGCCGCGTGGATCAGCGCGGAGACGGGCGTGGGGCCTTCCATCGCGTCGGGCAGCCACACGTGCAGCGGGAACTGGGCCGATTTTCCGACGGCGCCTGCGAAGATGCCCAGCGCAAAGACGGTGAGCACGTTGACGCTGATTGCGCCCACAACCGCCAGCTCCTGGATCTCGGCGATGTCGAAGGTACCCGTCTTCGTCCAGATGAGGATGATCGCCAGCAGCAGACCCACATCGCCCAGCCGTGTGACGAGGAAGGCCTTCATCGCGGCGCGCACCGCCGCCGGCTTGTGGAACCAGAAGCCGATGAGCAGGTAGGAGCAGAGCCCCACCAGCTCCCAGAAGACGAAGAGTATGAGGATGCTATCGACCAGGATGAGCCCGAGCATCGACGCGGTGAACAGCGACATGTAGGCGAAATAGCGCGAGTAGCCGCCGTCGCCCGCCATGTACCCCTGCGAATAGATCTGCACCAGCAGCGAGACCGCCGTCACCACCAGCAGCATGATGGCGGTGAGGCCATCGACGCGCAGGCCAACGTTGACCGTCAGCTCGCCGACAGTCAGCCACTCGTGCGAGCGGAACGCCAGCGCGGTGCCGTCGGAAGCGATGACGCTGTCCAGCGCCCAGAGCGAGAAGAGAAACGCGCCGGCGATGGCCGCGATGGTGACGTAGCCGCTCAAGCGAGGATTGGGCCGCGTCCAGAGGGCGATCGTAAGCAGCGATCCTATCGGCAGCAACAGGATCGCCCAGACAACGCCCTCGGGAATCTCGGGTAGCACGCTAGATCTTCCTCAGCAGCTCGGCGGCCACGTGCGTCTTGCTATCGGGCACCCAGAGCTCGCGAGCCTCGGTCATCGGCGTATCGGTCTCCAGCGGCGGGAGGATTCGCAGCGCCACTCCCTCGGCTTGGAAGAACTCCAGCCAAATTTGCGCGGTGTAGCCGCTCTTCACGTCCATGAACTTCGACCACATATCAGCGGCTACCCACCATCACCCGCGCAGCACGTTGATCCGGTCGAGATCGATCGTCTGGCGGTGCCGGTAGACGGCGACGACGAGCGCCAGCATCACCGCCGCCTCGGCCGCCGCGACGGTGATCACGAAGATGACGAAGACGTGGCCGTCGATCGCCCGCGTACCCTCGCCGAAGCGGGAGAAGTCGACAAAGCGAGAGAAGGCGATCAGGGTCAGGTTGACGGCGTTGAGCATCAGCTCGATGCCCATCAGCACCGCGACGGCGTTGCGCTTCGCCAGGGCGATATAGAGCCCGATAGCGAAGAGCGCGCCGCCCACGATGAGCACGTCCTCCAACGCCACGCTCGCAGCCAGCAGTGTCGCGTCCATCAGTCCTCCCGCACCAGCACGATGGCGCCGATCATCGCCGCCACGAGCAAGACCGAGGCGATCTCGAACGGCAGCACGAACGGGCTGAGCAACGCCTCGCCGATCGCGACGGAGGTGTTCTCGAACGAGCCCTCGCTGGTCACCTGCCAGTCCGTCTCGATCGCGACGAAGGCGATCCCTGTGGCGACCAGGCCGGACAGCACCAGCGCCGGCAGTCGCAGCAGCCCCTCGGCGTTATCGCGATCGGAGAGCGGCGTGAGCATCACCGAGAAGATCATCAGCACCGCGATGGCGCCGGCATAGATGAGCACCTGCACCACCGCAATGAAGTCGGCGGATAGCGTGATGTAGAGCCCGGCGACGCCGACGAAGCTCAGGATCAGGAACAGCAGGGCGTGCAGCAAGTTGCGGACGACGATGACCATCCCCGCCGCGCCCACGGTGAGGGCGGACAGCACCCAAAAGGCGATAACGACACCAGTACCTTCCAGCGTTGCCTCCTCTGCTCAGGCCTCGGCGCGAGCCTCACTGCCGCTTTGCGCCGGCAGCGGCACGTCGATCTCGCTGACCAGCCGCGCCCGCCTCGGGAACCGTTCGTAGTTTCGGGTCATCACCCGCGCCCAGCCGGCGATCAGCACCCCGGCCAGCACGAAGTTCACGACAGCGAAGATCGGCAGCACGATACCGGCGCTGATCTCGTACTCGGTCCAGATGAACACCTCCACCGCCACTAGGAGCACGTTCACAAGCGATAGCGGCAGGAGGAACTTCCAGGCGAACGCCATCAACTGATCGATGCGAAAGCGCGGCAGCGTGCCACGGAACCAGATGAAGATGAAGTAGACCGCGTACATCTTGCCGATGAAGAGCAGCCAGCCTGGCACGAACTCGTTCAGGCCGAACGTCCACCAGCCTCCGAGGAAGAGCGTGGCTATGATCGCCGAAACCGCCATCACGTTCACCAGCTCCACGGCGTAGAAGAGGCCGAACTTCATGCCCGAGTACTCGATGTGATAGCCGGCGATGATCTCCGACTCGGCCTCCGCGATGTCCGCCGGCGAACGGTTCAGCTCGGCGCTGGCGCCGAACAGGAAGATCAGGAAGGCGAGCGGCTGGAAGAAGATGAGCCAAGACCAGTGCGTCTCCTGGAACGCGACGATGCCGCTCAGGCTCATCGTGCCGGCGAACGCCACCACCCCCAGGAGGGCGAGCACGCTGGGGATCTCGTAGCTGATCAGCATCGCGATTACGCGCATCGAGCCCATCAGCGCGTATTTGTTGTTGGAGGCATAGCCGGCCATGAACACCATGATCGCGCTCGTGGAGCCCAGCGCGAGTATATAGAGCACGCCCACGTTCAGGTCGGCCAGCACCATCCCCTCGCCCCACGGCAGCACGGCGAAGGCGAGGATCGCCGGGACGAAGATGACGATGGGCGCCAACGTAAACACGGCGCTATCGGCCAGCTTCGGCGTGAGCGCCTCTTTCTGGATCAGCTTGATCGCGTCGGCGACGGGCTGGAGCAGGCCGAAAGGCCCCACGCGGTTCGGCCCTTTCCGCACCTGGATTCGGGCGATCAGCCGTCGCTCCACCCAGATGTTGATGATCGACGTCGCGCCAATGAACGATATGATGCCAAGGCAAGCTACTAGCGCCGCGATCGCGTAGACGACGCCTTCCGGCGCGCCGACATCGCGCAGCGCGTCCAGCATTCGGGCCACCGCGTTGCCCAGGTCGCGGAAGTCGTACCAAGGGGTGAGGAAGGGCATTAGCGGTCCACCTCTCCCAAGTTGATGTCGATGCTGCCCAGCGTCACGATCGCATCTGACACGGTCTGGCCGATCACCATCTCCTTCAGCGCCGAAAGGTTCATCAGGGAGGGCGAGCGCACGTGGAAGCGAAACGGCGTCGGACCGCCGTCGCTGATCAGGTAGAAGCCGAGCTCCCCTTTCGGGGACTCAATGCGCGAATAGACCTCCCCGGCCGGCGGCCGCAGGTTGAGCGGCACGTCGGCAAGGTGCGGGCCTGGCGGCAACTGCTCCATCGCCTGCTTCACGATACTCACGCTCTGGTGCAGCTCCGCGAGGCGTACAAGAAAGCGGTCGTAGCAGTCGCCGTTATAGCCAACCGGGATCTCGAACTCCATCCGGTCGTACACGCAGTACGGGTCTGCTTTGCGCAGGTCCCAGGCGATGCCTGAGCCGCGGAGCATCGGCCCGCTCAGCGAGGCGTTGATCGCCAGCTCCTGTGAAATGACGCCCACGTCGCGGCCACGCATAAGCAGTATCTCGTTGTCGACGAGGAGCTGCTCGTACTCGTCGAAGCGCTCGGGTAGCTCGTCGAGGAGCGCTTGCAGAGCGGGCATAAACTCATCGGGCAGGTCGAAGGCGACGCCGCCGATGCGCATGTAGTTCAGCGTGAGCCGGGCGCCGCAGGTCATCTCGAAGAGGTCGAGGATCTTCTCGCGCTCGCGGAACATGTACATGAGCGGGGTCTGCCAGGCGCCGCAGTCGTTGATGAAGGTGCCGTTGGCCATCGCGTGACTGGCGATGCGCTGCAGCTCGGCGAAGAGGACGCGCAGGTACTGAGCGCGCTCCGGCACCTCGATACCGGCCAGCTTTTCGACCGCGAGGCAGTAGGAGAGGTTGCCCGTCATCGCGGCCAGATAGTCCATGCGGTCTGTAAACGGGATGTTCTGTGTCCAGGTGCGCTCCTCGGCCAGCTTCTCCATGCTCCGGTGGAGATAGCCGACGACCATCTCCGCGTCAATGATCTCCTCGCCGTCCAGCGTCACGCGCATGCGAAAGACGCCGTGCGTCGATGGGTGCTGCGGCCCGATGTTGATGATCATCGGCTCGGTCTTAATCGGCATTAGTAATCGTCCTCCCGGCAGCAGTTGCCGGGTGTTGCATCGACCTTCCTGCGAATCCGAGCGAGGTCCTCCCGCAGCCGCTTCTCCCGCTCGGGAGGCCGAATGAAACGATACGAGTAGTGCATAATCCGCTCAATTGGAATCAGAGATTCGATCCTGTGCTCAAGTATCCAATGCACCCAGCCTCCGAGGGCCACCACGACCTTCGGTCGGATAATCTCCAACTCCTCCTGGAAAAACGGCCAGTTCCGGTCGACCTGCTCATCCGAAGGAATGCCGACCTTCATCTGATCTTCCACCAGGTCTGTGACGTGGGCGTCCGCGAAGCCGTATTCGACGAGGAGGCTATAGAAGCCGCTGGCTCCGTCAGTGGCCAACCGTGAGAAGCCCCCTTGCCCAGTGCTCGGCCGCTGGCCAACGAACATCACGAGCTCTGTACCCAAGTACCCGGCAACACGGCCGCTCCGGTCTTGGAAAAACCAGAGTTGCCTATCAGCGAAGTGCTGCTCTATGCGCGTCTTGAGCTCGGCAAGCTTTTGTCGCTTGGTGGCCGCTACTGTGTTAGCCACGAAACTCACCGCCCCACTCGTCAGTCTTCTCCTTGGGAAAGCGCCGTAATCCCGGACTGAAGCCTCCGGGTAGGCTCATGTAGTCCTTTCGCAGCGGGTGGCCCGGGAAGCCCTCCCAGAGGAACAGCCGCTTCAGATCGGAGTGACCGCTGAAGCGAATTCCCAGCAGGTCGAACGCTTCGCGCTCCTGCAGATGCGCCCCCAGCCAAACCGAAGCGACAGACGGCACCTCGGGGTTGTCGTGATCTGCGCGCACCTTCAGCACGAACTGGTGGTTATGAGACAGCGACGCGATATGGTAGACGACTTCAAAGCG
>JACZTE010000086.1 GCA_022573935.1 Chloroflexota bacterium | reverse complement strand
CCTAAGGACGCGCTGATTATAGCAGGAGTGCGAAGGCTGTCAAGGCACCGCCCTTGACATGGCCGTGACTTCTAGGTTGAGTACGCTCGGTCGGCTCCTGGGCTACACCATAGGGCTTAGCTCGGCTTGGTGGAGCATCCGCTCTACGCCTCCCGCCGCCTCGCGTACCAGGCCGCGCCGCCGAGGGCGACGGTGCCTGCTACGACAGCGGCGATAACTCCCGTGAGGAGTCCCGCGTTGCTGCCGGACGAGTCCGTCGGTTCCAGCGCCGTCCCTGCCACCTCCGGCAGCTCCGCGATGCCGCCAACGGCCTTCGAGCCGAGGCAGACGTCGCCGGTGGAGGGGATGCCGCGCCCATCGAAGACGCCCTTGATCGCGATGAGATCGGCGCCGGCGTACAGGTCGATGTCGGCTTGGCAGACGGCGGCGGCGCTGTCCGCGAAGTCCGAGGCTTCGTTCAGGTAGAAGTTGCCCTGCAGGGCGAGCGTCAACGTCTTCATTCGCGCGGCCTCGTCGCCGCCCAGGGTCTGCGTTAGGTCCCAGAGCGCGCCGCCCCAGATAAGCCCGGTTACGTGCTCGTCCGTGTTCACGTCTTCCGGGTAGTGGAGGTCGTTCACGAGGTTTCGGAAGGGGCCTGAGTCCGGGTCCTTGAACGACGGAAGGCAGCTAATGCCGAGTAGCTCCGTCCCGACGGCTGTGGGCCATTCGAACATGCATGGGTCGGCGGAGACGGCTGCCGCGAGGAAGTCGGCGAAGCCCTCGGCCATGCCCCGGCCTTCCGGGGTGGCGAAGAAATCTCCGGCAGCCTGGTCATCCTGCAGCGCGTGGCCGTATTCGTGGACGATGACATCAGCATCTTCGGCCCAATCCACGGGCAGCTCGATCTGATCCGGCGGGTCCGTCGTGCAGCCGTCCATGAAGGCGATGTAGCCACCGTTTTCGGTGGAGTAGAATGCGTTGCACCCGGTGGAGTAGTGGGCGTGCGCCGGGAGCGGGGCCGCCCGGATGGCGCTGGCTCCGGTAAAGCCGAGCGATTGGATGAGGCGCTGGGTGGTGTCTATGTGATAGTAGATCATCACTTCTTCGAAGCGGTCATCGTTGCAGGGATAGCTGTAGATGTGGCTCGGCTCGTTCGCCTGGCCGGCGATCTTGTAGGCGAAGGTCACTCCCGGCGCGGTCAGATCGACGTACTCGCCGACGAGCTGGCCCTGTCCGCCATCGATGCCAAGCAACGGGCGGCTGAAGTACTCGCCGCTCAGCCCCGCTTCGTTCGCCGCGCTGTCGCAGTCTGAGGGCGGCGGGAGAGCAGCGCCGGAGGAGACGACAGGGTTAGGGTCGAAGACTTGGCCACTTGCGCCAGGGTGGTCGAACGCCATGCGATTGCTGCGAGCGAGCACCGCCCCATCGACCGCCGACACGACGACGAGCCAGTCGCCGAGGGGGTCGATGGCAGGCAGGCGCACTTCCCACGCGCGAATAGCTGTCGAACCATCGATTGCGAAGTAGACGGCCTCCGCCGTCACGTCGCCCCGCAGCGCTCCCCGCACGCCGACCGCCCGGCGGGCGATGTCGATCGCGCGGCCGTGGGCGATCCGCGCTGTGGCTGATGAAGGCCGGATGTTCGCGAGCGTGCGGCCCGTAACCAGCGAGACTTCGTCGTCGTTCTTGCCCAGGCTGACCGTGACGTAGCCGCCGGACAGCGGCAGCCCGTCGAGCGTCTGCTGGAAGTGGACGTGCCGCCCGCCGGGGCTCTCGCGATAGTCGACGAGCGCGAATTCAGAGTCGCCGCTGTCGGCGCTGCGGGCGGCGAGCCGCCCTGCGAGGTGCTGTCGCGCTACCGCGACCGCGTCGGTCGCCGGGCCGGCGAGCGCGGCCGGTGTGGGCCCGGATGAGAGCAGGGCGGCCGCGGCGAGGGCCGAGAGCGCGCAGAGCTTGAGCACCGGCGCGATTCGTTGCTGCAGGGCGAGGCCTCTCTCCTTGCGGGGAACTGCAGCTTATTGTACTCCGATTGTGAGTATGGTGTGCGGCGAGGTTCGAGGCTGGAAGGTCTGTGGGCGACCATCCGGTCGCCCTGCGCGGGCGGCGGCGAGGGTTAGTTTGCCTGAGTCGTGAAACTCTCCCCCTGGGCGAGTGCGATAATCTGCGGTGCGAGCCAACTCCCAACGAAGGCCGATCCCTCCTGACCGAAGTGAACGCCGTCGGCGAGTATGGCTGTACCATCGCGGGTGCCTGGGTACTCACCTTCCGGACTCAGGAAGCGGTTGAGCTCGATAATGGTCACCCGGCTCGGGTTCCGGCGGGCAGCCTCCCGGTAGAGCTCATTGAGCCGGTCGATGTCCTCCGCGGTGGACTGGTACTCTTCGCCGTAGAGCGTCCAGTTTGGGAACGTGAAATACGGCGCCGTGAGGATAGCTACAGCGGCGCCTTGCGAAGAGAGGAGATCGATCGCGACCTGTAGTTCGCTAAGCAAGTAGGCGTCCGCTTCCGCTGTGCCGAACTCGAGTAGGAGGCCATCGACCTCGCGGTCCCGAATATGCCAGAGGCCGACCATCAGCATGACCACGTCGGGCTGGAAATCCGTGAGCTCAGCGAGCCAGAGTAACGGCCAGCTCTCGCATTCGGGATCGATGGGTCGAATGTTACCGTCGACCACGATGGCGCCCCGGGCCATGCCGCATCCGAGGGTCGTGGCGTCTTGAAGGATGAAATTCAGCCCCTCCTCTTGGTAGTACATCCCTGCCGACATCGACCAGGCCACCGAGTCGCCAACGAACAGGACACGTGCTGGTGGCGCAGGCACATCGGCAGTGGGCGCCTGCGCGGGAGTCTCAGCCGGAGACACCACAGGCTCTGCCCCGTCGGCCGGCTCGGCGTCGGAGGTTGGCGTTAGCACGGGCGTCTCCGCAGGGGCCTGTGTAGGAGTCGTCTCCGGAGACGCTAGAGGCGGTGTCCCGCCGGCGTCGAAGGGCGCGTCGGCTGTCGGCGCGGCGACCCGAGCCTGCGCCTCATCCAGAAACGCGAACGGATCCGTCCCGCCGCGCGTCACCATCACGAGAGCGATCACGAGCACAGCCGCCGCTGTAGGCGCGACCGTCCAAGCTCTCCACGAACGCAGCGCACCGCGGCGGACGGGGATCTCGATGACATAGTAGGACGCGATGGCGAGCGCCAGAGTGAGCGCGACCTGGACTGTCAACAGACCGGCGCCGTGCCAGCCGGTGCGGACGGGTGTCAGCACCAGGTAAACGGGCCAGTGCCACAGGTACACGCCGTACGAGATGCGGCCAAGCCAGCGCAGCGGGCTGAGGGAGAGCAGCCTGCCAAGCGGCCCCCGCTGTGGCTGAACGACAGCGGCGATGACGACGGCGATGGCAATTGCTGAGACGAGAAGGCCACCCTGGTACAGGAAGGAGCTATCGTCGGAAGCGCTTACCCAGAGCCAACCGGTGAAGATCGCGCCCGCAAGCGCGGTGAGCTGGAGCAATAGCCGGGCGGCGCTGGCGCGGAGAGGGCCGTGCCACGCGAGCAGCATCGCGAGCACAGCGCCGACCAGCAGCGACTGCGCCCGCGTATCGGTGCCGTAGTAGACGCGTGAGGGATCGGCCCCTGGATCGTACAACCAGGCCATGAGCAGCGCAGAGCCTGCGATCATGACGAGCGATGCCGTAAACAACACGGCCAGCGAGCTTCGCCCCAACCGGAGCAGGAGGACGAACAGCAGTGGCCAGATGAGGTACCACTGTTCCTCGATCGCCAGCGACCAGGTATGCCGAAGAGGTGACGGGAGGGAAAACTGATCGAAGTACGACTCTCCCGAGAAAGCGAGCTGCCAATTGGCGACATAACCGAGAGTCGCGAGAGAAGCGTTGCGTAGCTTGTCGAGCTCTTCGGGCTCCGCGAACACCAACGCGTAGCCGGCTATGCCGACCAGGAGGAGGAACAGCGCTGGGAGCAGCCGCCGGGCGCGTCGCGCCCAGAACGCGCGGAGGTCGATTGTGCCAGTGTCGCGCCACTCTGCGATGAGCAGGCTGGTGATGAGGTAGCCGCTCAGCACAAAGAACGCGTCGACGCCGAGGAAGCCGCCCCGTGCCCACGTGAGGTCTGCGTGGTAGGCGAGGACGGCGACGACGGCGAGGGCACGGATACCATCGAGGGCTGGCTGATACGGTAGGCGGTGCTTGTCTGCGCCTGCTGCGACATCTTGATTCTGGACGGCGGTGAGTTCCATGTTCGGCCAGGCTCGCTATCTAATGCGGCTAGGAGAGACCGCGATGACGCCGGCTGTCGCGACGTTTACTAACACGCCTGCGCTTGTCCCTAGCGAGCCGCCTGTCTCCAGCGGGAGTATTAGCCTCCGCATGTCCGCGAGCAGTGGCTCCGAGGAAGGTTGCCACCGTCGCTCCCATCGATAACGTGGCCGCAAGAAAACTATAACTACTCTGCGCCACAAGCCAGACACAAGTGCGCTGCCTTTCTACCAAGGGTCGGGCGAAGGCAACGCTTGGGTTACGAAACCACCAGTTGCCGAAATTATACCGCTAAGAGGCTATATGTCAAGCTAGTCTTACGCCCTCTCACCCTGCCGCGGCCAGCGCCTGCACCCGTTCGAGCAGCTTCGGCAGCACCTCGCCGGAGGGGGCGCGGAGGACGGCGACGCAGGCGTCGCTGAGGGGCGTCGATTGGGGGTTGACTTCGATCAGCTGAGCCCCGCGCCGGTGGGCGATGAGCGGGAACTCGGCCGCCGGATAGACGACGGCGGAGGTGCCGACCAGCAGCACCGCATCGGCCTGCTGCGCCTCGTGATGGCAGGACTCCAGCGCGTCGGGCGGGATCGGCTCGCCGAACATGACGGTGTCGCCCTTCACCAGATCGCCGCAGTCGGGGCAGCGCGGCGGCACTTCGTCGGTGACGAACTCCTCTCGAGGCCAACGTCTGGCGCAGCCGATGCAGCGCTGCTTGGTGCGGTTGCCGTGGATCTCGGTAATCGCGACAGAGCCCGCCTGCTGGTGGAGGTTGTCGATGTTCTGGGTGATGATGTGCTTCAGGTAGCCCAGCCGCTCCATATCGGCCATGGCGATGTGGCCGGCGTTGGGCTTCGCCTCCTCGATCAGGCGGGCGAACTCCGACATCTCCTCCTGCTGGGTGAGCCGCTCCGCCCACCAGGTCGTCGGGTCGGCCAGGAAGCGCTGGTAGCCGTCCATGGGCGGCTCGCCGTGCTTGTCCCAGAGGCCGTCGCCGCCGCGAAAGGTGGGGATGCCCGACTCCTTCGACAGCCCGGCCCCCACCAGCGCGATGAGGTAGGACGACCCGGCGATGACCTGGGCCGCGCGCTCTAGCTGCTCTTCGTCGAGGTCTGGTTCTGCCATGGCCGCTCGATCATAGCGCGTGGGCGGGCGTTGTCAACCGCCGGTAGGGTCAGAGGGCAGCGCCATGCTGAGCTTGTCGCAGCATCTGCGGAGCGAGAAGGCAGCGGCTGTTGCTGGGCTTGTCGCAGCCTAGCTG
>JACZTE010000085.1 GCA_022573935.1 Chloroflexota bacterium | reverse complement strand
TAGCCGGCATACTCGTCTATCCGGTGGGATACCAGGAGGGTCGGCGCTACCCGCGCGTAGTGGCGATACACGGCGGTCCCGCGTCGGCCGACGTACTCCGGTTCAACGGCGGCTCCGGGGCGCAGGTCTATGCCGGTGCCGGATACGCCATCTTGAAGCCGAATTACCGAGGCTCCAGGAACTACGGCAACGCGCACCGCACCGACATCGTCGGAGACTACTTCACGCTCGGCTTCGACGACATCATGACCGGCGTCGACATGCTCATCGAGGAGGGCATCGTCGACCGCGACCGCATGGGCGCCCTCGGATGGAGCGCCGGTGGGCACTGGTCCAACTGGATTCTCACCCACACCGATCGCTTCAAGGCGATCAGCTCGGGGGCGGGCACCATGAACTGGATCTCGATGTACGCGCAGAGCGACGTGCAGCGGAATCGGCAGTTCTACATCGGCGACGACTTTCTCTATGAGAATTTCGAGCCCTACTGGAATCAGTCGCCGCTCAAGTACATCGCCGCCGCGACGACGCCCACGATGGTTCATGTCGTCGAGGGCGATCCCCGCGTGCCGAGCCCGCAGTCGGTCGAGTTGCACATGGCCCTCAAGAAGCTCGGCGTGGACACGGAACTGTTCATGTACCCGGGCCGTAGCCACGGCATTCCCGATCCGCGGAACCGGCTGGTCAAAGCGGTGAGCGAGATGGCGTGGATGGACTACTACGTGCGCGGCATGGGGGAGAAGCTCCAATGGCGCGACGTGCTGAAGACGCTGAAGGAGGAGGAGGAGGAGGAGGAGAGCCGCCCGCGCCCGGTCACCGACGGAGGGGGAGCCTAGCGTCCCTCGATCGACAGATTCACCAACTCGCGAAACCGCCGCAGCGGGTTAGGTCCCCTCGGCGTCTGCGTGAAGACCAACCCGATGATCTCGCGCTCGGGGTCGATCCAGGCATTGGTTCCGTCCGAGCCACCGTGGCCGTACGTGCCGTCGGAGAGCCTCCAACCGTAGCCGTAGTACGACGCGGCATCACCTTCACCATCGATGTGGCTCTTCGGTGAAGTCATTGTGCGCACACTCTCCTCCGTGAGAATGCGCTGGCCGTCGTAGATGCCACCGTTGAGGAAGGCCTGGGCGAAGATCGCGTAGTCCCAAGCCGTCGAGATCATCCCGCCAGAGCCACGCGCGAAGGGGTACGGGACCGGCCCTCCAGGCGTGCCACCCGGCATCCAATCGCCGCCCTCACCGCGCCGGTAGTAAACGGCACCCATCCTGTCGAGCTTCCCGTCGACCTCGTGCCCGGCCCTATGGTTGTAGCTGTCGTCCATTCTCAGTGGCCCGTACACGGCACCGTTCAGATAGTCCTCGATCAGCTTTCCCGCGATCGCTGGAATCGTCGTGGCATCCGGGTCCGCGCGAAAAAAAGTTGTGCACGGATTTGTGATATTTCACCTGCCTGAAACTCGAAATCCGCATCTCAGTGGATCAGTGAGCAGCGGCCATCGCGGCGGGCGCCGTACGCCAGGCCGCGTTCGATACTTAGTCTCAGTTTCCCCCATGCGAATACCTTCACTATTTCGATACTTAGTCTCAGTTTGTCCCATGCGAATACGTCCGTCAGCCGGCCACCGCCTGCTCCGACGCGCGGCACGAAGCGCAGCGGCCGTACACCTCCAGCCAGTGCCCTTCGATCTGGTAGTCCGTGCTTCGGGCAAGCTGGTCGATGAGCGAAGAGACGTCGCAGTTGGCGAAATCGGCCACCTGCCCGCAGGAGCGACAGACGAGGTGATGGTGGTGGCCGCGGGTGCTGAGCCGATAGTGAAGGCTGCCGTTCTCCATCATCACCCGGCAGACCACGTTCAGGTCCTGCAGGAGCTTCATGGTGCGAAAGACGGTGGCGCGGCCGACATCGGATGCCTGACGCAACACGTCATCGACCGTGAAGTGGGCTGGCGCGTCCAGCAGCGCCTCCAGCACCCGCCTTCGGCTGGCGGTGATGCGATGCCCGCGCAGCTCCAGGCGCTGAATGATCAGGTCGAGATCCGACATGAGACTAAGTATCAGTTAGCCGACAGCTTGTGTCAACCATACGTGTGCGGATGAGCTCGTGGCTGACAGTTGACCGCGCCAATACAGGTCGTATAATTGACGTAGCAATACTCCGGCGCCTACCGAGCTGGGCGCCACGCCGTTAGCAGTAGCCGCGTCGGGAGCAAGGAAGGCGACCCGTGGACACGCTAGCACCTCCACTCCCTTCCAGGCTGACGACTCTATGTTAGGAGGAGCAGGATGAGAACCTTGTTGCTGCGCGCAGGTTTCGCAACCCTCACAGGTATCGTCGTCATCGCCTTGTCGATGGCGTGGAGCGATCGAACGGAAGCGGGAGGCACGCCGCAAGCAGCGGCAGCGGCCCTGGACATTGATAGCGGAAAGATCCAGTCTGTTTCGTTCAACGACAGCGACCTAAGGGGCATCGCCGTACATACGGGGCCGCTGGGCAACCCCTCCTTTCCGACCGAGGGCGACACGTTCCTCATCTTGAGCACAGGGGTCGCAGCGGACGCGAAGCTTCCGAATGATGAAGAAGACCTCTCGACAGAGCTAGATGGTTTGAACAATCAAGATGGCTACGACATGGTCCAGCTAGACCTGACGCTGGTAGCTCCACTGGACGCCACCTGCATGCGCTTCGACTGGGCCTTCTTCTCCGAGGAGTTCCCGGAGTTCGTGGGTACGGAATTCAACGACGGCTTCGTGGTGCAGATCGGCGCAAAATCGTTCAGCATCGTAGGCAATCAGATCGTCGTATCGCCGTCGGACAGCAACATCGCTCGGGACCCCGTCGATTCCAGCGTGATGGATGTAAGTTCGGCGGTGGCATTCCACGGCGGCACAGGAACGACCTACGACGGCGCCACCGACCTGCTAACGGCGAGCGTCCCGGTGATCTCAGGCGAGAAGATCCAGGTCGTCTTCTACATCCAGGACCTGGGCGATTCGATCTATGACTCCGCCGTCTTCCTCGATAATCTGCGCTGGACGCAAGACACCGGCGCCGCCTGCCCGGCCACTATTCAGGCGCCGCAGGCGGTCTTCACGGTACTGGGCGCCTGGTCCGTTGCCGGCAGCAAGGCGCTCATTCGTGCGGGATCCGTCGTCCAGTGGGTTTGCGACCCGAACGACCCGAACGCCCAGGTCGTCCTGCGATTCCAGTACGCTTGGTACGATTCGGACATCGCCGCTGGCAAGGGCCGCACCACCTTTACCCACACACTCCTATCCCTTGGTGGAGTCGTCTGCCTGGTTGATGGTGTCGAAATCGGCAAGATTGTGATCAATCCAGTGCTCATCGATCCCAGCGGGCGTGTCTTCGATACGAACTCAGGGCTCTCGATACCTGGAGCGACGGTGACGCTGCAGGTAGAGCTCTCTCCCGGCGTCTTTGGGGTTGCGCCGCTCGACCCGATGCTAAAGGACCCTGTCCTGAATCCTGAGCTAACCGGGTTAGATGGCAGATACGCCTGGGACGTGGCGCCTGGTGTCTATCGAGTGAATGTAGCGAAGCTGGGCTGCACCTCGGTTACGAGCATCGCAGTGGAGATCCCGCCGCCGGTGACTGACCTTGATGTCGGCATCAAGTGCGCGGATGCAGATGGCGATGGCATCCCGAACTTTATGGAGGTAAGCACCGATACGAATCCGAACGCGTTGGACAGCGATGGCAACGGCACGCCTGACGGGGACGAGGACCCGGATGGGGACGGCCTGACGAACCTTGAGGAGCTGGCCCTGGGGACTGACCCGCTCAGCCCGGACAACATCGACTCCGACGGGGATGGCTGCACGAACAGTCAGGAGTTGGGCGACAACGCCAACCTGGGCGGCCGCCGCGACTCAGCCAACTTCTGGGATTTCTTCGACCCCAACCGCGACCGCGCTGTCGGCCTCCTCGACTTCCTAGCCGTGCTCCGACACTTCGGCACTGTGGGCGACCCGTTGACGCTCGATCCGGACGGGCCAGAGCCGCCGGCAGGGGAGTACTGGGCACTAGCCGACCGAGGCGGACAAGCGCCGGGAGGCGATCCGTGGGACGAATTGCCAGCGGACGGGTCGATCGGTTTGTCCGACTTCCTCTCCGTGCTGCGCCAGTTCGGCCACACCTGCGTGTAGAGACCGTCTCTCGCAGCTTGTGTTGCTAGCTACCACAGGGCGAGCACATTGCATTGATCGTCCTGCGATTAGTCAGTAAACTCCGCGACAGGATAGCGTCGCGCTCGAATCGAGGAGCGAGGGTTACGACGGGAACGATGAAGGCGGCAGGCCGGTGACTAGGCTGGAAGACAGATTCGACACGTCTCGAGCGGGGTTGCACGTACAGATCACAGAGATCTGGCGGGCAATTCGCCTGTTCGGCCCGCGCAGTTGGCTGGTGGCGGCGCTAGGTGCAGCAGTGACCCTCGTGATCATCGGCGTGCCGGCAGACATCATCGATACGCCGTTCTTCATTCGGATGATCCCCGTCCGGGTGGAGGACTACGCGATCTGGGGTGCGACGGCTGTTCTGGCCGGTCTTATCGCTGGCAGTTACGCGCTGCCCGCAGCGTCGGGAGGCGAGGGGAAAGCCCTCTCAGGCGGGTTTCTTTCCTATCTGGCAGTGGGCTGCCCGATCTGTAACAAGTTTGTCGTGCTGCTGCTGGGTACATCGGGAGCACTCACCTTCTTCGGGCCGGCCCAGCTCTACATCGGCCTGGCCTCGCTCGGGCTGCTGGCGTGGACCCTTCGCCTACGAGCTCGGGCGGTCGCCGGATCTTGCCCCCTTCCAGTCGGCTAGGCTTAGACTCGCGACTGTAGAGACCACGTTTGGAGCGCAGCGTCCCAGGCGGAGGCACTGGGTTTCGAGTCGTCGGCCTTCGCTGCCCACGGTTATCGCGGTTGCCGCCCGCAGTCATCACCACCGTATAGTGCGATACTGGCCCCAGAGGATGAACCAGGCGAGATGCGTACACTGATAGCACTCGGATGCGTGAAGCTCGCGACGGTTGCCGTCTTGATCTCCCTGGCGGCGGCCTGCGGAGGCTCCCGAGCACCACCATCCGCGACAGTATCACCCAACACCCCTGCTACAGCGGAGGAGGTGGAGATCCGCTCTCCGACGCCGGCTACGGCGCCGGAGGCCACGGGAACGCCGCTCCCTCCCCCGCCCTCGACCCTCCTCTTTGTTACGTCGGAGGCGGACGGAGCCCTTCACGTCTTCCGCGGTCTGGATGACGAGCCCATCGCCGTGATCCCGACGGTCCCGGGGGCGCACAACCTGGCGGTCTCCCCCGACGGCCGCTGGATCGCCGTCAGCTCGCCTTCCGCCGGCGAGGTCTCTATCGTAGATTCGCGGGCTCTCGTGGAGGTTGCGCGGCTCGCCATCGGGCAGCGCCCCCATGACGTGCTCTTTAGCCGAGACGCCACACTGCTCTACGTGAGCCGCGATGCCGGCTCTGCGCTGCAAGTTGTTGAGGTAGGAACGTGG
>JACZTE010000084.1 GCA_022573935.1 Chloroflexota bacterium | reverse complement strand
TCGAAGAACACGCCGGCCGCATAGGCACCCACCAGCACGACCGCCGCATGCCCTAGCGAGATCTGGCCGCTATAGCCGGTCAGCAGGTTCATGCCCAACACGACGAGCAACCAGATGGCAAACATGGTGGCGTTAAAGGTGCGGAACTCGCTGATGAACCCGCTGAAGACCGGCCAGCCGTGGAGAAACGGGAAGATCACCAACACCACGGCTAGCAGAGCGAACCCCAACGTCCTCGGCCTAAGGAGCTCCGTAGCCACCCGTCACACCCTCCGCACCGCCCGCCGGCCGAAGATCCCCCTCGGCCGGACCATCAGCACCAGCACGATCAGGACGAACGCGACGACGAGGTCGACGCTACCTACCTCTGAAGGAACGTACGTCCCTGCCAGGTTCTTGACGACGCCGATCGTCAGTCCGCCTACGATCGCCCCGACCGGGCTATCGAGGCCGCCCAGGACGGCCGCGGCGAAGGAGAAGATGAGCACGGCAAGGAGCGAGCTCGTACTGAGCCCGACGCTCTGTGCCACGAAGATCCCCGCGACCGCGCCCACCATCGCGGAGAGGGCCCAACCGATCGACAGCATGCGGCCGACCGGGATGCCCACCAGCCTCGAGGCCGTCCGGTTCTGGGCCGCCGCCCGCATAGCCAGACCGAGCTTCGTCCTCTGAAACAAGACGAACAGGAGCGCCATGATGATGACGGCAGCGACCAGCACGGCCACGCTCAGCCTGCCGATACAGACGTCGGCTGTGCACAATGGCGAACCAGCAAGGTCGATCTCGAAGAAGAGGAAATCGAGGGAGAACGGTCCGAAGCCTTTGGGCAGGGGGCCCCATATCCTAAGCGCCAGGCCGTTGAAGACGGTGAATAACCCCAGCGTGACGATCACGGCGTTAAGGACCGGCGCCTCCTCGACAGGCCGCAGCACCAACCGCTCTAGCGCCGCGCCCATGACCGCAGCTACCACCAGCGTCAGGAAGAAGGCCGTCCAGAGATCCAAGCGTGTCATGAACGACCAGGCGATGAAGGTAGTGAACATCGCCATCTCGCCCTGGCCGAAGTTCAGCACGTCAGTGGACCGATAGATCAAGACGAGCGCGAGGGCGACGATGGCGAAGATGCTGCCGCTGGCTATGCCGCTGAGTACCTGCTGCGCGAAGAGGCTGGGATCCTCCCAGGGCGGGGGCGGCGTCGACAGCACGACCACGTCCAAGTATCCTGCCACTGCCGAACCTATCGCTTCCATATGCACTAGTAGCCCAGATAGGAGCGGCGGACGGCTTCGTTCCCGCGCAACTCCTCGGCGCTGCCCTCCAGCACCACCTGCCCGGTCTCCAGGACGTACGCGCGGCTGGCGATCTCCAGCGCCAGGTTGGCGTTCTGCTCCACCAGGAGAATCGTGAGCCCCTCCTCTTCGTTGATCGCCTTCACGATGCGGAAGATCTCTCGCACGAGCATCGGGGCCAGCCCCAGCGACGGCTCGTCCAGCAGGAGGAGGCTTGGCTTCGCCATGAGCGCCCGCCCGATGGCGAGCATCTGCTGCTCGCCGCCGCTGAGGAGCGCGGCCGTCTGCCCTCGGCGCTCGCCCAGCACCGGGAAGTAGGTGAAGGTGCGGTCTAGGTCTCGCTTGATGCCAGCGCCGTCGCGGCGAGTGTAGGCACCCAGCCGCAGGTTCTCCATGACGGTGAGATCCGTGAAGATCTGCCGGCCTTCGGGCACCTGCGAGATACCCATCTGCACGATCCGCTCGGCCGGGACACGGTCGATGCGACGGCCTTCGAACTCGATGGTCCCGTGTGTAGGGCGCAGAAGGCCCGAGATCGTGCGCAAGGTCGAGCTTTTTCCTGCGCCGTTCGCTCCCAGCAAAGCGACGATCTGGCCCTTCGGCACCGCCAGGGAGATGCCCCGCACGGCGAGGACGGGGCCGTAGGCGACGTGCAGGTCGCTGACGTTAAGCACCGGTCTCCCCCAGGTAGGCTTCGATCACCGCCGGGTCGCGCTGCACGTCGGCGGGCGTGCCTTCGGCGATCTTGCGGCCGAAGTTCAAGACGCAGACTCGGTCGGAGACGGCCATCACCAGGCCCATGTGGTGCTCCACCAGAAGAATGGTGACCTGGAAGTCGTCGCGGAGCGAGCGAACGAAGTCGATAAGCTCGTTCACCTCCTCGTGACTGAGGCCGTTGGCCGGCTCGTCCAGGAGGATCAGCTTGGGCTTAGAGACCAAGGCTCGGGCCAGCTCTACCCGCTTCTTCAGGCCGAAGGGCAGCCCGCCGGTCGGAACGTCTCGGTACGACTGCAGGCGCAGGAAGTCGAGCACCTCGTTCGCGCGCGCCCGCACGCGTCGCTCCTCCCTCAGCGCGCGGGGCAGCCGGAAGGCGCACTCCAGGGGGTTGGAGCGCAGCGAGGAGTGCTGGCCCACTAGCAAATTATCAAGCACGCTCATGGAGCTGAAGAGCTCCAGGTTCTGAAAGGTGCGCGCTACGCCTGCTGCGATGATCTGATGCGGCGGGGTGCGCGTAAGCTCCTGGCCGTCGATCCGGATCGACCCTCGATCCGAGTCGTAGATGCGGGTGATGCAGTTAAAGATGGTGGTCTTACCGGCGCCGTTGGGCCCAATGATGCCCATGATCTGGCCCTGGTCGGTCTGGAAGGAGACGCCGTCCAGGGCGACGATGCCGCCGAACCGGATCGAGAGATCGGCGATGTCAAGCAACGGCATCGCGAGACCGAAACGTTGGACGCGGTAGATGCGGGGTGCACAGTCGCATAGCGTATTCGCCCGAAAGCTCCCTGCATCATAGGTGATCCACGCTCGGTGTCAAGGCGAAGCGTAGACGGCTCGGCTGTCCGCTAGAGGCGGCCGCGCAGCCGCGGGTCGAGGATATCGCGCAGGGTATCGCCGAGCAGGTTGAAGCCCAGCACGGTGATGCTGATCGCCAGCCCTGGGAAGATCGCCATCCACCAAGCGCCGGGCGGGTCGGGGAAGTACGTGCGGGCCTCGCCGCTAAGGTCGGCTCCCCACGAGGGATTGGGGGGAGGCACGCCCAGTTGGAGAAAGCTCAACCCCGCCTCGATCAAGATCGCGAAGCCTAACAGAAGGGTGGCCAGGATAATGATCAATGCCAGCACGTTCGGGAGGATGTGCCGCGCCATGATGTGCAAATTGCCCGCTCCCAGCGCCCGCGCCGCCTCCACATACTGGTTCTGCTTCTCGCTCAGGACAGCGCCCCTGACGATGCGCTGTACGCCGGGGATCACTCCAAGCGAGATGGCGATAACCACATTCTGGATAGACGGACCGAGAATCGAGACGATGATGAGCAGCAAGATCAGCGCTGGGAAGGCCATGACGATCTCCCCCGTGCGCTGTATCAAGTTGTCCAGGCGCCCGCCGAAGTAGCCCGACACGATACCGACCGCGGCGCCGGCAGCCGAGCCGATCGAGACGGAGATCACGCCCACGCCGAGCGAGATGCGCGCGCCGTGCACGACCCGGCTGAAGACGTCCCTGCCGAGGTTATCTGTGCCGAAGAGGTGATCCCCGCTGGGGCCGATGAACGCCTTGAACTCCGTGGACGATGGGCTGTACGGGGCGACAAAATCGGCGAACAGGGCGACGAACGCCAAGACCAGAATGATCATCGCCCCCAGCACGCCAAGCGGGTTTCGCCAGGCGAGACGCGCCAGCAGGCGCCAGACCGGCGTACGCGGACGCGCGTCCATCTGAAATTCGAGGGCGGTATCGTCGATCGCCATCCTCCCGAACGTCCTAACCGTACCTGATCCTGGGATCGAGCCAGGCGTAGGCGATATCGACCGTCAAGTTCACCATGACGAAAATGAACGCGATGTAGAGAGCCACTCCCTGCACCACGGGATAGTCTCGCTGCAAGATCGCCAAGAAGGTCAGCAGACCTATCCCGCGCAAATCAAAGACTAACTCGATGATGACCGTGCCCCCCAGAAGGGTAGCCACCTGCAGGCTGAGGATGGTCAGCACCGGAATGAGCGAGTTCTTGAGCGCGTGCCGCAGCAGGACCGTTCGTTCGCGCAGCCCCTTGGCGCGAGCGGTGCGGATGTAGTCGTTCCGCAGGACTTCCAGCAGCGACGACCGGGCCAAGCGCATCACCACCGCCGCGGAGCCGGCGCTGAGGATCAGAGCGGGCGGCACGAACTGGCGCAGGTTCGCCCAGGGATCGTCGAAGAACGCCACATAGCCTAGCGGCGGAGCGTAGGACCAGATGAGCGATGGGATGAGGATCACGAGCGTCGCCAGCCAGAAGGCCGGCACCGAGAGGCCGAGGATGCTCACCCCCCGCATCATGTAATCGAGCGGGCTGTTCTGCCAGACGGCGGAGATGATGCCGATGGGGATCCCGAACGCGATCGTGAAGATGAGCGTCAGGATGAGCAGCTCGGCTGTGACGGGTAGCCGGTCCAGCAGCTCCGACGTCACGTCCTGGCTAAGGTAGATGGACTCGCCCAGGTCACCCTGGAGGGCGTTCCCCAGCCACTCGAGGTACTGAGTGTGCCAGAACTCGCCTTCCCACGGCCACGCGGCGGCGAGCAGCACGGGCTTATCGAGCCCGAACTGCTCCCGTAGCTGAGCCACCTGCTGATCGCTGGCGTAGGGGCCGGCGAGGATCTCCGCCAAGTCGCCGGGCACCAGGCGCAGGAGTATGAAGACGCCCAGGGAGATCAGAAAGAGGACCGGGATGAGATAGAGCACCCGCCGCAGGATATACGTCTGCACCGTCGTTACCCGCCCCGCCGACGATTCCTACTTATCGAGCCAGTTCTCGTACACGTACTGCTGCATGCTGCCGGGGAGCTCCCGCTTCCAGTCCTTTAGATAGCTCCAGTAGGCGGAGCGGTTCTTCCCGGTGTAGAGGTTCAACATCGGCCCGTGCTCCGACAGGATCAAGCGCTGCAGCTCCAGCAGCGTCGCCTGGCGCACGTTCTCATCGAACTCGCCCCAGTGGCGCTCGATGAGGGCGTCAACGTCGGGGTTGGCGTAGTGGTGCCAGCTCTCCGTCGACGGCACGCCCTTCGAGTGGAAGTAGCGGGTGGGGATGTTCGGGGTCTCGTAGGGCAGATGCGCGTGGAGGGTAGCGTGAAAGTTGCCCTCGCGCAGCGTCTGGATGAACCAGATGATCAGCGGCTGCCCGACGAGGCTTACTTGAAAGCCCACGGCCTGGAGCTGCTGCTGCACCAGCTCCGCGGCTTGGGTGATATTGGTAAGCTGCGGGTACTTCAGCTCGATGTTGGCGCCCTCGACGCCCGCCTCGCTGATCAGGTCCCTCGCCTTCTGGAGCCGCTCTTCCTTAGGAAGGTCCATGCCATAGGCCCGACGGAGCTCATCCTCGGGCAGGGACCAGAAGCCATCGCGCAGGTGCTGGTTGACCGGCCCCAAGATAGCTCCGGTGCCGAAGGTGATCTTCTCGATCAGCTCCTCGCGGTCGATGGCCAGGCTAATGGCCTCGCGAGCCTTGATATTGTTGAACGGCGGCTGCGTGACGTCCATCCCG
>JACZTE010000083.1 GCA_022573935.1 Chloroflexota bacterium | reverse complement strand
CGCGACGAGCGCCAGTGTGCGCAAGCCGGCGACGTCCTGCCTCCGGTCGCGCTGCCAGCCGATCACCGCGCCGCAGAACGCCGACAGCAACAGCTTGCCTACTAACTCAGCTTGCTCGAAAAAGTCCACCTGTTATCGTCCTCGCTCGAAGCAGCGAGCGCCCCGAAGGCCGGGGCGCCGCGCACTCGATCTACTGGTGGAGCTGGAGGGATTCGCCCAGACGGGCGAGCGTCTGCTCGAACTCTCTATCTCCTGTCTGCAAGACAGGCCGCCCCACCGCCACACTGTATCACAAGGTCTCGATTCGTGTCGTAGTGAGGCGAGACCTAGGCCGCCGGCGCTACTCCCACATCGAGAGCACGTGGCCCTCATCCGGCTTGGCTTTCCCCGTTAGCACGTCCTGGTAGGCGCGCTCGACGGCATCTTTGCCCGCCTCTCTCTTAACGTGCAGCCAGTTGACGCTGGCGTCGCGGAACCGTTGCCAGGCATCACCAATGCGCTGCTGCAGGCCATCGCCGCCCCATTCAGCCGCGCGCTTCTGGACCTGACCTGGCGCGAAGAAGAACTCCGGCTTGGCGCCGGGCAGGTCGCTGTCGCGCGGAGCGGCGCCGACGTGGGTCATGCCAACCATGCAGCTGTACTTCACGTTGTCCCCGAAGTGACGATGCAGCCGGTTTACGATCTCGCCGTCTCCGGAGTGATCGATAAAGACGATCGGTACGTTCGCGAGAGATTCGAGGTCGCCATAAGGCACGGCCTTGTCGTAGTATTCGAGCCCCTCCACGAACGCGACGTTATCGGGAGACGTCAGGCCGATCACCTCGCCCCGGCCGCGATTGTGTAACTGGTGGGCGAGCGCGATTGCCGTCTTGCTCGATGCACTGCCGATGACGAACGCCTCCGCGCCGAAGAAGTCGTTGTCCTCAATCAGGTCGTCAACCAGAAAGCTCGTCATGAACAGGATATAGAGCAGCAGGTGTTGATCCTCATATGCGGCATCGTACTGGGCGTCCGTGGCCGTTCGAGTGTACGAACGATACACCGGCGCTGTGTCCGCTCTGTGTGAAGCCTGATCGACGAATCCGTGAGCGCTCACGCCGCCGGCATCGATGAGCAGATGGTGTGCCATGGGGAACCACCCGAGCACGCGCTCTCCCTCCTGCACATCGGGGTGGTTCGACCGCACAACGTCGGCGAACGCGGACGCCGGGATGCGGCCCCAGCCGTCCTCTGCGGGAAAGAACTTCCAATAGCCGATCGCCTCGCCGACCATCGCATACGTGATGTTATTTGACGTGAGCGCGAAGCGGTCGACCTTGAGCAGCACCTGCCCCGGCGCGAGATCGGCCGAGATGGTATCGGCTACGACGCGCGTCTCACTCGGATCGGCCTTGCTTACTTCAAATGCGAGGCTGCCTTCCATATCAGCCATGACATGGCCTCCTATGCTAAAACCACAGGTTGCCCGTACGACGGCTTGACGAGCATACCGGAGGCGTCTACCCTGGGCAAGCCGTGTACGTCTCTCGAGATTGAGGAGGAATCGATCGGTGGCAACAACAAGCACGATGACTAGCATTGACCGTATCGCAAGAGGGATGGGCTTCATCCCGTACATGCGCCACCTGGGAATGGAGTTCGTGGAGGGGAGCGAGGGGTACATAAAGCTGCGCCTGCCGTTCCGGAAGGAGAACACCACGGCGGCGGATGCCCTCCACGGGGGCGCGATCGCCTCCCTCATCGACAATGCAGGCTCTCTGGCCGCCTGGACGACGGCAGAGTTAGGCAACCCGCGATACTTCGGTTCTACCGTCGGGATCACGGTCAACTATCTCTCTGGTGTCATCGGCGAAGACTGCTACGGCGAGGGGCGCGTCCTCAAGCGAGGCAAGGAACTCATCTACAGCGACGTGCGAGTGACTAACGAAACCGGGAAGCTATGCGCTCAGGGAACCGTCATTTACCGCATCATCGATCGGGGGGAGCAGACCTGATGGCCGCCGTCGCTCCCATCGAGATCCCCACGACCCAAGAGCTGCGCGCATTCTACGACCGCATCGAAGGCGCCAGCCGCGGCATGGGCGTGCTGAACGTATTCAAGGTGATGGCTCACACACCGGAGCTCATGGAATCGTGGTGGGAGATGATGGTCGTCGCCCTTAGCCGACTCAAGCTCGACCCGCGCCTGCGCGAACTGGCGATCTTACGCCTGTTTCTGCTCACCCGTTCGGACTACGGGTTCGCCCACCACGTCCGCATCGGCAAGGGAGTGGGTCTCACCGACGAAGATATCGCCGCGTTGACCGCCTATGACGAGGAGGACCGCTTCTCCGCGCTCGACAAGCTCGTCCTGCAGTACACGGATGCAGTAACCAAGCTCGAAGAAGGTGCGGCCGCCCTCGCCACGCAGCTCCGGTCGCATCTCTCGGAGCGCGAGATAGTCGAGCTCACGTTCTGCATCGCGAATTGGAACCTGATGGCGCACCTGCTCCTCCCGCTCGAGATCAAGCTAGAGCCCGCGGCGCGGGACTTCCTACCCGACAGCTGGCGCGCCTAGAGGACGACGAGATGAGTTTCCGAACGGGCCGTACGAGCTAAACCGCACAGGAGGTCTTACGATCCATGCGATTCTTTAACTTCCACCTCATGCCTTATCCCTCGCTGCCAAAGGACTACACCGGGTCGGCGTGGATCACCTGCCCGAACGAACTCTTCGACCCAGCAGTCGGTCAGGCGGCCTACAACCGGTACCTAGACGAGCTGATCTACTCCGAGGAGCTCGGTTTCGATGGTGTATGCGTGAACGAGCATCACCAGAGCGCCTACGGAACCATGCCATCGCCCAACCTAATGGCTGCGATCCTGGCCCGACAGACGAAGCGCATCAAGATCGCCGTCATCGGCAACGCCCTGCCCCTCTACGACCCGCCTACGCGTGTGGCCGAGGAGTACGCGATGATCGACAACATCTCCGGCGGCCGGCTCATCGCCGGATTCGTCGTCGGCGGCGGGCCGGAGTACTACTCCTTTTCGATCAACCCTGCGTTCGCCCGAGAGAAGTTCTACGAAGCGCACGATATCATCCTTAAGGCGTGGACGGAGCCGGGGCCGCAGGAATACATCGGTAAGCACTACAAGCTGCGCTTCTTGAACACCTGGCCGAAGCCGGTGCAACAGCCACACCCGGAGATCTGGATCCCGGGCGCCGGCTCGCTGGAGACGATGGAATTTGTCGCGAAGCACCACTACGGCTACATGGGCATTCCTTACTTCCACATGGACGTGTTTAACCGAACCTTCAGGATGTTCCGCGAGGCCTGCGAGCGCGAAGGCTACACCTACGATCCAAAGCAGGCCGGCTGGCTCACGCCGATTTACGTCGCCGAAACGGACCAGGAGGCACGGGATCAGTACGAGGAGCACTTCTGGTACTTCGTGAAGCGCCTACTGCCAGGCATCAACATCAATCCGCCGGGCTACACATCCATGCGCTCGATGGAGAACATTCTCAAGGGCATCGGCACGTTCGCCGTCAACCTCAGGTCCTGGGACGAAGTAGAGGACGGCCACTACGCCATCGTCGGCTCGCCCGCAAAGGTACTGGAGATGTTGGAGGGTGACCTGTCGCGGCTCGGTACGGGCAACCTCCTCGGCCTCTTCCAGTTGGGCACGCTCCCGGCCGACCTCACACGGAAAAACATGGAACTCTTTGCCCATGAGGTGATGCCCAAGCTACGGAAGCGATTTCCCGAAGGCCAGCCCATGCTCGATGCGAAGGAGGTGGCGTGATGGCGATCGCGGTGGAACAGATCGCCACGCGCGTCGGGAAGGTACAGGTGCGCCGGAGTGGCGAGGGCGACCCACTGGTATACTTGCATTCCGCGGCCGGTGAAGGAGAGGGGCTTACGCTTCTCGACGATCTCGCCGCCCGCCATGAGGTGATCGCTCCGATGTTTCCGGGCTTCGGCGAATCCGAAGGCATCGAACAGATCGATGGCATGGAGGACGCCGTCTTCCACCTCCTTGACCTGTTCGATCAGCTGAAGCTCGCCGCTCCTGCGCTCATGGGCCTCTCACTAGGCGGATGGATGGCAGCCGAGCTCGCCACACGCTATCCGGATCGCGTCTCCAGGCTCATCCTCGTGAATCCGGCCGGTCTGTACATCAAGGGCGCCGAGATCAAGGACATCTTCGGCCGCGCACCGAGCGAGATGGCAGCCGACCTGTTCGCGGATCAGTCGCACCCGATGGCGCAGATGATGCGGCAGGTAGACCGAACGTTAGCAGACAGCGTGGCGCTGAGCGCGATTCCATTCGAGCTGATCCGGCCGCAGCTTCAAGCCCTGGCCGCAACGGCGCGCCTTGCGTGGAACCCCTACCTCCACAATCCGAAACTGCGGCCGCGGCTCGAGCGCATCAGTGTGCCCACCTTGGTCGTGCGGGGCGCGCACGACACGCTCATCCCCGCCGCCCATGCACAAGCCTACGTTGACGAGATTGCGGGAGCGAAGCTGCAGGTGGTACCGAATGCCGCGCACCTCATCTCAGTCGAACGGCCCGCCGAGCTGGCCGCTATCGTCAACGACTTCCTCGCGATTGACGCCCCCGGCTGAGCTAGAATGCTGGATACCGCTCCAGGGGTCTCCGCATCTCAGGGCTGATGGGCCGATGAGCAAGCAAATGGTGAGGCAGAATGGCGGCAATTGCTGGGGCTTGTAAACAGAAACCGGCCCCATTCGAGGCCGCGATCAGAGTCGGAAGTTGGTGGAGCTGGAGGGATTCGAACCCTCTACCTCCTGTCTGCCAGACAGGCGCTCTCCCGATTGAGCTACAGCCCCACGGCGCTCCAATGCTAGCACCAACTCCGCGCCGCTGGCAACTACGCTGCGCGTACCGACGATGCGCCGGCAGGGCACCGAGCGATCTCAAACACAGTATGGTATGATCTAACTGCGGGAACTTCGATATGCAGGCGACTAGACAGCAGATCTTAGACTACCTCCGGCGTGAAGGCCGGGCGACGGTCAAAGAGTTGGACCGCCTCCTGGGCCTCACCTCCACGGGCATCCGCCAGCACTTGACGGTGCTGGAGCGGGACGGCCTGGTGGAGGCGTTCGAGGAGCGGGGCCGCGTCGGCCGGCCCGCTCTGGTCTATCGGCTGACTGAGCAGGGCGATGCCCTCTTCCCCAAACAGTACGACCTGCTCGCGAACATCGTGCTGGAAGAGGTGCGCGAGGTGGCCGGCGCCGAGGGCCTGCAGACGATCCTCAAGCGAGTGGCCACTCGCTTCGCAGAGCCCTATCGAGAGCGGCTGAACGGGAAGTCGCTGCCGGAACGGGTCGCCGAAGCGAGCCTGATCATCCAGGAGCGCGGCTGCGTGTCCAGCTCTCTCCAGGATGGAGAGGACTGGCTGATCAGCCAGTTCGCCTGTCCCTTCCCCAACGTCGCCAGGGAGAACAGCAGCGTCTGCGCGCTGGACGTGGAGTTCGTCAGGCAACTCGTCGGCGCCGATGCTCGTCTCACGAAGAGCCTGCTGCGGGGCGAC
>JACZTE010000082.1 GCA_022573935.1 Chloroflexota bacterium | reverse complement strand
CTAGCACTCACCCCGTTCGACCACACGCTCGCAGGTGCTGGCCGGCATGATCTCGACCGTGCCGAGTTGAGTGAACGGGGCCATGTAGTCGCGCACGTTCTCCTCGCTCGGCGCGTCGACGATCAGGTAGAGGGCGTGCGCCCCATCGACGACGGCCTCGCTGCGCACGGTCACGCCGAACTTGGCCGCGTTCTCCTCGGAGACGTGCTGCACCAGCATCGGGCCCATCTCCGGGTGCCCAGCCGGGCACGTCTCCGCGGAATGGTTGTGCTGTACGACGAATAGCGACATATATACCTCCAGGCGCCAGATGGCGCGTCTACTGCTTCACCAATCCGATAGTGTTGCCTTCGGGGTCCTTAAACTGCGCCATGGTCGGGCCGCCGGGCACGTCCATCGGCGGCAGGACGGTCTGCCCGCCCATGCTCTCCGCCTTCTGGAGCGTCTCGTCGAGATCGACCACCTGTACGTAGAACGTCACCATCGGCGCGCTGTCCGACTGCAAAATCCCGCCGCCGATGCCCGCGGGAGGGCCGCCCACGCCGGGCTCGACCATGCCGTAGTTCATCGGGTTGTTCGCATCGATCTTCCAGCCGAAGAGCGACGCGTAGAACTCCTGTAGCTTCTTGGCATCCTTGCCGTGAATCTCGAAATGTACGACCGGCCGTACCATCGCGATGCTCCTTTCTGAATAGCGGCCTTCTGCAGGCCCGCCGCGCCTAACCCAACCCCATCTCCCGCTCGACAGCGGAGAGATCCACTGGCAGGGGACGTAGCTGCGGCGAGAACTCCTCCATCGCCCGCTCCGGGTCCTTCAGCCCGCTGCCAGTGATAATGCATACCACCGTCTGCTCCGCCAGGTCCACTCCGTCCCGCACCGCCTTCAGCAGCCCCGCGACGCCCGCCGCCGAAGCCGGCTCGCAAAAGATCCCTTCTTCTTGCGCCAGACGCTTGTAGGCGGCCAGGATCTCCTCGTCTGTCACCGACCGGATCACCCCGCCCGACTCGTCGCGCGCCGCGATCGCGGCCTGCCAGCTCGCCGGGTTGCCGATGCGGATGGCCGAAGCGACGGTCTCCGGTTCAGCCACCGGCTGTCCCAGCACCAGAGGGGCCGCTCCCGCCGCCTGGAAGCCCCACATGCGCGGCTTGCGGCCCGTCTCCTCTCGCTGGTAGTACTCGACAAAACCGCGCCAGTAGGCGGTGATGTTGCCGGCGTTGCCCACCGGCAGGCAGAGCACGTGCGGCGCTTCGCCCAGCGCATCGACGATCTCGAAGGCTGCCGTCTTTTGCCCCTCGATGCGGTGGGGGTTGACCGAGTTGACCAGGGCGATGGGATGACGCTCGCTGATCTCGCGGGCGAGGCGCAGCGCGTCGTCGAAGCTACCCTCCACGGCGATGAGGTGGGCGCCATGAGCGACGGTCTGCGCCAGCTTCCCCTCGGCGATGCGCCCGTGGGGGACGATGACGTGGGCCTGAATCCCGCAGTGCGCCGCATAGGCAGCCGCCGAGGAGCTGGTGTTGCCCGTGGAGGCGCAGAGGACGGCGCTGTCGCCGCGCTCCAGCGCCTTCGCCACCGCCACCACCATCCCACGATCCTTGAACGAACCGCTGGGGTTGCAGTTCTCTAGCTTGAAGTAGAGCGCGCCGCAGCCGATCTCTCGCTCGAGCCGGACCGAACGGACGAGGGGCGTGTCTCCTTCGCCCAGTGTGATGAGCGGCGTCGAATCGGTGACCGGCAGTAGCTGGCGGTATCGTCGCAGCACGCCCTGGCTCCGTCCAGGCGGCGCGGCCACGGTCACACCTCGATCATCCGCAGGCTCACTCATCGGTGAGGCCGGCGACATACTGCTTCATCTCGCGGATCTCACGCTCCAACTCCTGTGCTTGGCGACGTTTCGTGCGTGCCTGCGCGTCCAGAAGCTTGCGAAGCAGGTCAGCCTGCAGCGTCCGTTGATCCGTGACCCCTTCCTGGAGCGAATCAAGGCGCGAGGCCAGGCCCTGCTGTTTGCTGCTCAGCACCACCTGCCGCTGCTCTCCCTGATCGACGCTGCCACGCAGCTCGCCCAGCTCTTCTTCCAGCCGCACCGTCCGATCTTCCAGCCGCTGCCGCTCCGCGCGGTGCAGCTCGATTCGCTCGGCCAGCAATTCTAGCCGCTGCAGCTCCTGGAACTGCTCATTGAGCGCGGTCTCGACGCGATGGGCCACATCCGCCGCCACGCGCGCCCGCTCTGCGATCGTCTCATCCTCGCGCTCGAGAGCGGTGAGCGTAGCCTGCACCTGCGTCAGCGTATGTTCCGCGCGGCCCGCCTCCTCCAGCCCGCGTGCCGCTTTGCTCTCGACCGCCTCCAGCCGCTGATCCGCCTGCTGAAGCTGCTGGCGCACCAGCGACAACCCCTCCTGGAAGCGGCGTCCCACTTCATCGACGGCGGCCTGACGGTCGTGCCAGAGGTCGATTCGCCGCTCGACCTGTTCGACTCGACGCGCCACCTCGACCCACTCCTCCTGGTCCTGGCTCTCACCCTCTTCGGAACGCCGGCCCATCTGTTCGAGTCGCTCTTTCGTCTCGGCCTGTTGATCCTGAAGCTGGGCGATGAGCGCCGCCGCCTGATTAAGCTCCTCCTGCAGTCGGGGCGTCTGCGCCGCCCCGAGCGCCGTCTCGCGCAGCGAGGTCTCCACCGCGCGCTGGCTCTCGCTTTGCTCCGTCGCCATTGACCGTAGCTGCTCAAGCTGTTGCGTTAGCTGGGCCACCTGCCCTTTCAGCTGATAGATCTCGTCCTGCATCCAGCCGAACGGACCCGTCGCCGTCTTCTGGGCCGTTTCTTCTACCATGTCATCCCTCTACCCGTAGGAAGGTGCCGATCTCCGCGATCTCCGGCAGGGGGCGTAGCTCCGCCAGCGCCCGCTGCATCGATGCCTCTTGCGCTTCGTGCGTCATGATGACGAGCTCGGCCACGCGTTCGTCCGTCGCCTTCTGGAGGACGGTGGCGATGCTAATCTCTGCGTCGCCCAGTACGCGCGCGATCTGGGCGAGGACGCCGGGACGGTCGGTAACGGTCATGCGCAGGTAGTAGCGGGTGCGCAGATCGTCCATCGACACGATCCGTAGCGCCGCCTCGCCGTGCCAGATCAACCGCTCGCGCCCGCCGCTCACCACGCTGTGAGCGGCGTCCAACAGATCGGCCACCACGGCGCTGGTGGTGGGCATGGCGCCAGCGCCCTGCCCTTCGAAGAGCGTACGGCCCAGCAGATCGCCTTCCACCTCGACGGCATTAAGGACACCATCGACCTTGGCCAGCGGCTCGCCCTCTGGCAACATCGCGGGGTGCACGCGCAGCCGCAAGCCACCCTTAGCGTCGCGCCGGGCGAGCGCGACCAGCTTGATAGCGTAGCCCAGCTCCCGCGCGTAGAGGAAGTCGCGATTGGTCAGCCCGCGGATCCCTTCGCAGTACACTTGGTCGGGCCGTACCTCACCGTGGAAGGCGAGGCTGGCGAGGATCGCTAGCTTGTAGGCCGCGTCCGTGCCTTCGATGTCGTTCGAGGGGTCGGCCTCAGCGTAGCCCAGGGCCTGGGCCTTCGCCAGCGCTTCGTCGAAATCGCCCTCGCCCCGGCTCATAGCGGTGAGGATGTAGTTGGTGGTGCCGTTGATCACGGCGGAGAGGGCGACGATCTCGTTCGCCAGCAGGTCGCGCTTGAGGGGAGCGATGATCGGGATGCCACCGCCGACGCTGGCCTCGTAGAGTACGTCCAATTTGCGCTCTTGGGCCAGGGCGAGTAGTGACGAGCCGTGCTTCGCCATCACTTCTTTGTTGGCGGTGATGACGTACTTCCCCGCCCCAAGCGCATCGCGAATATACTGGTGCGCGGGCTCCTCGCCGCCCATCACCTCGACGATGAGTTCGATCTCAGGGTCTTCCAGGACGGAGGCGGCATCGGTGGTGAGACGGGCCGGTTCGATGGCATACGCGCGGTCTTTGCCAGTGTCGCGCACCACCACGCGCGACAGCTCTAGCGGGCAGCCCAGCTCTCGTGCGTAGCTCTCCGCCTTCTCGCTCAGAATGCGGGCGACGCCGCTGCCGACCACCCCTAAGCCCAGCATGCCTATCTTGACGCTTCTTCGTTCGGCCATCAGCAGCCCAACGCTACAGGATATCGTCCAGCGCCCGTATGCGATCCTCGTCCGTGATGTTCAGCTCAATCTCGATGATCGCGTCCAGGCTTCCGAGCCATATCAGCAGCTCGCGGGTGCCGACCCGATCTTTTAGAATTTCATCCAGATCTCGGTTCTCGTCCCGCTCCTGCAGCTCGACGATGAAGTGGCCAATCACCGTAGAGATAACCTCGCTGTACTGGCCCGGCTGCGCCTCGAAGAGGAAGTCCTCGATGGCCTGGTCTGGGAAGAGCCCGCGTGGAACCCAGTCCTCGTCGGTGCTGGCCGCGCTGTCCGGTAGATCTTCCACCACGGCCGTAAACTCCTCGCCAGACTCCAGCCGCGCGAACAGCTCCTGCGCCGCTTCCAATTCGTCCACTCTGATGACGATCCAGCGAGCGCGCACCTGCGGCTCCTGATCGGCGGCCTCGTCTGTGAAGTACACTTGTACCTTGTTCTCCAGTAGCCCCGCCTCGATCATTTGAAGAAACTCATCCAGCCTGAGACCGCTGACCTCCACCTGCCGCTTCAGCTCGGCAGCGAAGGCGCTGGGTTCCGCTCCAGCGGCGATGTTGCCCCGCCGCGCGATCTCCTCGTCTATCTCCAATTCGCTCACAGTGACATCCAGATCCCCGGCTGCCTCCAGTACTTTGGCCTCTCTCTCAAATGCGCGGAGGACGGAGTCGGGCAAGGCGAGAAGGAATTCATTCGAGAGGGAAGACGCGGGGATTAGGCTCAGCTCGTCGCTCATGCGACGCTCCAAGTGGCCCAGGCTGAACTTGAATTCGCCCACCTGGAGGACAGTCTTGTCCAGAGGCCTGACCTGGGTCCAGTACCAGCCGACGACGAGGAGACCGACGACGAGGAGGAGCATAGCCCCCACGCCACCGAGGATAAAGATCCGCGCCGCCCGCTCCGGATCGGCCTTATGGGCGGGCTGCTCCGGCTCCGCCGGCTGCGCTGCTTTCCGTTTCGATTTCGCCATCCTCGTCCACCCTCATCAGCGGCTGAGACACGACGAGGGCACCGTGCCCTCGTCCATGTTATCGCGGTGCCTCTCGCCTATCTGCGAGAAGCGAACGATCCCGTCATGCGGATATGCTCCGACGTGTAGGGCAGCAGCGCGAGATGGCGCGCCCGCTTGAGAGCGGTGGTCAGCCAACGCTGATGCTTGGCGCACGTGCCGGTCTTTCGTCTGGGATCGATACGGGCCCGATCCGAGAGATATCGACGGAGCTTGACCGAGTCTTTATAGTCGATGCTGCTCACCTTGTCGACGCAGAACGCGCAGACCCTGCGCCGGCCGAAACGGCGAGGGCCCCGTTCGTCTCGGCCCCGGTCGCCCCGGTCGCCCCGGTCGCCCCGGTCGCGAGGTGGGCCGCTCCGCCTAGGCGGGCCGCCAGCGGCCATCGCCGGTCGCGGCGGGCCAGCGGCGGCCACCGTCGGC
>JACZTE010000081.1 GCA_022573935.1 Chloroflexota bacterium | reverse complement strand
CAGAAGGCGAAGGCCTAAAGCCCCAACAGAACACTTGACAGGCCAGCGGTTCGTTGGTATCGTAATCGCACAATCGCATAGCATGAACGGCTGCGAACAGGACGAGTACGTCGCGTAGCGGGGCCCAGAGAGCCGGAGTAGGTGGAAACCGGCGCCAGCGCTGCGACCGAATGGCCCTGGGAGCCGCGGACCGAAAGGGAGACCGAGTAGGCTCCGCCGGGATGGGCGCCGTTATCAGAGCCCAAGGTATCGCTCCGAAGCATCGGAGCCGTACCTGACACGAGATGTCCTCCGAGCGATCGGGGGATAACTAGGGTGGCACCGCGAGGAACCCCTTGCCCCTATGGGTAAGGGGTTTTGTAGTTTCAACGAATGGAGGTAACGCAGATGCAGACCAAGTTCATCCTTCCGGAGAACGAGATGCCCGAAGCCTGGTACAACATCGTCGCCGATCTGCCGTCGCCGCCGGCCCCGGTGCTCCATCCGGGCACCAAGCAGCCTATCGGCCCGGACGACCTGGCGCCGCTGTTCCCGATGGAGATCATCGGCCAGGAGGTGAGTACCGAACGGTACATCCCGATCCCGGAGGAGGTGCGCGAGGCGTACCGCCTCTACCGGCCGACGCCCCTCTATCGGGCGCACCGGCTGGAACGGGCGCTCGATACCCCCGCTCACATCTACTACAAGTACGAAGGCGTGAGCCCGGCGGGGTCGCATAAGCCCAACACCGCCATCGCGCAGGCCTACTACAACAAGGCAGAGGGTGTGAAGCGCATCAGCACCGAGACTGGGGCCGGCCAGTGGGGGAGCGCCATGGCCATGGCCTGCACCTTCTTCGATCTGGAGCTGAAAGTCTACATGGTGAAGGTGAGCTACTACCAGAAGCCCTACCGCCGTTCGATGATGGAGCTCTGGGGGGCGACCGTCGTGCCCAGCCCCAGCCCGGATACCCAGGCCGGCCGCCAGGTCCTCAGCGACGACCCGGACTCGCCCGGCTCCCTGGGCATCGCCATCAGCGAGGCATCGGAGGACGCCGCCACTCGAGACGATACGAAGTACTCGTTGGGCAGCGTGCTCAACCACGTGCTGCTCCATCAGACGGTCGTGGGGCAGGAGACGCTGAAGCAGATGGAGCAGGCGGGCGAAGAGGCGGACGTCGTCATCGGCTGCGTCGGCGGCGGCTCCAACTACGCAGGCCTCGCGTTCCCCTTCCTCCGCCGCCGGCTGGTGGAGGGCGCCAAGACCCGCTTCATCGCCGCCGAGCCGGAGGCGTGCCCGTCGCTCACGCGCGGCGAGTACCGATACGACTTCGGCGACACGGCGGCAACGACGCCGCTCATGAAGATGCACACGCTAGGCCACACCTTCATGCCGCCGGACATCCACGCCGGCGGGCTGCGCTACCACGCCATGGCGCCTCTCATCTGCCATCTCCACGAATTGGGCCTGATCGAGGCGCGCGCCTATCACCAGACCGCGGTCTTCGAGGCCGCCGTTCAGTTCGCTCGGACAGAGGGGATCATCCCAGCACCGGAGAGCGCCCACGCAGTGCGCAGCGCCATCGACGAGGCGCTGGCGGCGAAGGAGGCGGGTACGAAGAAGGTCATCGTCTTCAACCTCTCCGGCCACGGCCACTTCGACATGAGCGCCTATGACAAGTACTTCGCCGGCGAGCTGGAAGACTTTGCCTACCCGGAAGCGGCCGTCCGCGAAGCGATGAAAGCGGTGCCGGTCGTGTAGGACCTAGAACCTAGGACCGAGAACCCGAGAACTCGGAACGCAGAACCGAGACCCAAGAACCGAGGTGAACTCTGGGATGAGCGACGAGTCATATTCGTACAGAAACTTGCTTCTCTGGCAGAAGGCGCAGGATCTAGCGCTGGAGATCGTCAGGCTCGCAAGTAAACTGCCCAACGACCGAACCGCGCCGATTTTGGCACGGCAAGTTGTTAGGTCAGCATCCTCGATCGCTGCGAATATCGCGGAGGGCCACGGAAGGTATACACTTGGAGCTCACCGAAATCACTTATCAATAGCGAAGGGCTCAGTTTGTGAAACGGACAGCTGGCTAGATCTCCTCAAACGGGCAGGCTATCTGGAGCCTAGAACCGAGGAGCGCCTGCATGAGGCCTGTCAGGAACTCATTCGCATGCTCACAGCGAAGATCGTCGACTTTGAGCGGAAAGAGAAATCAACGGGCAAGAGAATCCGAGAGGAACCTGAACCCTACCCTGCCGAGGCTTTAGAACCATGGGTTCCAGGTTCTAGTCCTGGTCCTGGTTCTAGGTCCTGGGTTCTGGGTTCTAGGTTCTAGGTTCTGATCAACCAATGGAGCAAGATATGTCACAGAACAAAAAGCGCATCCTCACCGGCATCCGGCCCACCGGGCCGCTGCATCTGGGTCACTACGCGGGCGCGCTCGAGAACTGGCTGCGGCTTCAGGAGGAGTACGAGTGCTTCTTCCTCATCGCCGACTACCAGGTCTCCGACTACGCCGACGACATCGACCTGGTGCGAAAGGCCGTCTTCGAGGTCGCGCTCGACTGGCTCGCCGTCGGCCTCGACCCGGAGCGCAGCCACTTCCACATCGAGAGCCTGATACCGGAGCACGCCGAGCTGACGCTGTGGCTGAGCTGGTACGTGCCGCTGGCCCGCCTCCAGCGCAACCCGACGCTGAAGGCGGAGATGGAGAGCTTCGAGACCAAGTCCGTGCCGGTCGCCTTCTTCACCTATCCGGTGATGCAGGTGGCGAACATCCTCATGCCCAAAGCACACCTGGTGCCGGTGGGCGAGGACCAGTTGCCGCACATCGAGATGACGCGCGAGGTGGCCCGCCGGTTCAACCGCCTCTTCGGCGAGGTGTTCCCGGAGCCGGAGGCGCTGGTCGGGCGGGTGCCGAGGCTGGTCGGCCTCGACGGCAACGCGAAGATGAGCAAGTCGCTGAAGAACGCCATCTACCTGAAGGACGACGCCGAGACGGTAACCAAGAAGGTGAAGCGGATGTTCACCGACCCGACACGCATCCACGCCACCGACCCCGGCCACGTGGAGGGCAACCCGGTCTTCATGTACCACGACGCCTTTAACCCCGACGAGGCCGAGGTGCAGGACCTGAAGGAGCGGTACGTGAAGGGCACCGTGGGCGACGTTGAGGTGAAGGAGAAGCTGGCCCTGGCCCTGAACGCGTTCCTCGACCCGATCCGCGAGCGTCGCGCCCACTACGAGGCGCGCCCGAAGCTGGTGCGCGAGGCGCTCGCCGCCGGTACCAGTCACGCCAAGAAGGTGGCCGAAGGGACGATGGCCGACGTCCGCGCCGCCCTGCGGCTGAACTACCTGGAGTGACCATGGCAACCTACACACCATCGCTCGACGAAGCCCGCGCCCTCGCCTCGCAGGGCAACCTGGCGCCCGTCTATCGAGAGGTGCCGGCAGACCTGGAGACGCCGGTCTCGGTCTTCCTCAAGGTGGCGCGCGGGAGACATTCCTTCCTGCTGGAGAGCGTCGAAGGGGGCGAGCGGCTCGCCCGCTACAGCTTCATCGGCACGGAGCCGTACCGCGTGCTGCGCAGCGGCGCCAACGTCGCGCGCAACGAGGAGCCGGGCGACCCGCTCGTGCCCATCGAGAAGGAGCTATCGCGCTTCCAGGTGGCGCCGGTGCCGGGGCTCCCTCGATTCCACGGAGGCGCGGTCGGCTACATGAGCTACGAGGCCGTCCGCCACTTCGAGCCGCGGGTAACCCCGGCAGAGGCCGACCCGCTGGGCCTGCCCGAGGCGATCTTCCTCTTCACCGATACGCTGCTCGTCTTCGACCACCTCCAGCACGTCATCAAGGTGGTCGCCCACCTGCGGCTCGACGGCGATATCGAGGCGGCCTACCGGCAGGCGGTGTGGCGGATCGATGAGCTGGTGGGCCGGCTCTCCCAGCCGCTAGCCTCGCTGCCCTATCGCCGAGCTGCTCCCATCGACACTGAGGCTGCCGAGGTCTCCTCGAACATGAGCAGGCAGACGTACAAGGAGCAGGTGGAGCGTATCAAGCAGTACATCGTCGCGGGCGACTGCATCCAGACGGTCTTCTCGCAGCGCTTCTCCCGGCCTACCCAGGCCCACCCGTTCGACGTGTATCGGGCGTTGCGAGCGATCAACCCCTCGCCGTACATGTACTACCTGGATCTGGGCGACGCCCAGATCGTCGGCGCCTCGCCGGAGCTGCTGGTGCGGGTGGAGGACGGCGCGATCGACTACCACCCCATCGCCGGCACGCGGCCCCGCGGCCGCGACGAGGCCGAGGACGCGGCCCTGGAGGAGGAGCTGCGCAGCGACGAAAAAGAGCGGGCGGAGCACATCATGCTGGTCGATCTGGGCCGCAACGACGTCGGCCGCGTGAGCGAGCCGGGCTCGGTGGAGGTCACGCAGCTCATGGACGTGGAGCGATACTCGCACGTGATGCACCTGGTCTCCCACATCACCGGCCGCCTGCGAGCCGACATGAGCCCCTACGATGCCCTGCGCGCCTGCTTCCCCGCCGGCACCGTCTCCGGCGCGCCCAAGATCCGGGCGATGGAGATCATCGCGGAGCTGGAGCGCGACCAGCGCGGCCCTTACGCCGGCGCTATCGGCTACTTCGACCTCTCGGGCAACATCGATACCTGCATCACGATGCGCACGATGGTGATGAAGGACGGCGTCGCGCACGTCCAGGCCGGCGGCGGCATCGTCTACGATAGCGAGCCTGAGCGGGAGTACGAAGAGACGGTGAACAAGGCGAAGGCGCTGATGCGCGCCATCGAACGGGCGGAGGCACAGGCAGCCGGCGCACCACGCGGGAGCCTGGGATACTAGCCATGGCTGATGTACTCTCGCTGGCGTTGTTCGAACGAGAGGGGCGCACCCTCATGGTCCTCCGCAAGGAGGACAAGCCACCCTTCGCCGGGCGCTGGCTCCTGCCAGGCGTCGTCGTCAAGAGCGAGCAGTCGGCGGAGGAGGCGCTGGAGCGCCACACCGTCCGAGAGCTGGGCGTCGAGATCGAAGAGCACGTGTTCGTCGAGACGCTCTCCCTCGACGACGAAACGACGCATCGGCGCTACGTCGCCAACGTCTTTCGCGTGCTCCGCCACCGCGGCGATCTGCGCTTTCGCGCCGAAGGCGACTACGCGGACGCTCGCTGGCTGAGCAAAGAACAGCTAGCGGAGACGAAAGCGCCGGCGTCGTTGCGCGACTGGCTCCGAGGCGAACGCGAGACAGCCGCACCCGCCGGCCCCGTGCCGCTGCCCGCCGGCGGCCCCGCGCCCGACAATCGACAAGCCTGGAACACCATCGCCAAGGCGTACCAGGAGCGCTACCAGCTCCCGACGGACAAGCTCATCTACGGGCCGCGCTGCCCGGACGAGGAGCAGCTGAACCTGGTAGGCGATGTCTCCGGCCTGCACGCGATCGTCCTCGGCTGCGGCGGCGGGCAGGACTGCATCGTGCTGGCGAAGCAGGGGGCGCAGGTCACCGGCATCGACCTGTCGGACGAGCAGATCACGTTCGGGCGGCGGCTGGCCGAGAGCGAGGAGACGCAGGTGACACTACTCCAGGGCAACATCGAAGAGCTGAAGGGGATCGACGACGAGAGCCAGGACCTAGCGCTCTCCCTCCA
>JACZTE010000080.1 GCA_022573935.1 Chloroflexota bacterium | reverse complement strand
CTGGAGATCGGCTTTGGCCAGACGGAAGCCGTCGGTGGTCTCCTCCATCAGCCGCAGCCGCTGCTGCGCGTCGAACGAGGGGCTCTCCGCCAGCAGCAGGCAGTACGACTGGTCGCTGCCCCGGCCGACGCGGCCGCGGAACTGGTGTAGCTGGGCGAGCCCGAAGCGGTCCGCGCCCTCGATCAGCATGACGCTGGCGTTCGGCACGTCGATGCCCACCTCCACCACCGAGGTCGAGACGAGGATCTGCGCCTCGCCGTCGCGAAAGCGCTGCATGGCGGCGTCCTTGTCGCGCCCCGACATGCGGCCGTGCAGCAGCTCCAGCTGCAGGTCAGGGAAGACCTGGCTGCCCAGCCGCTCGAACTCCTGCACCGCCGCCTTCGCCTGCAGCGACGCCGACTCCTCCACCAGCGGGCAGATGACGAAGGCCTGGCGGCCCTCGTCCACCTGCCCGCGCAGGAAGACGTAGGCGTCGTCCCGTTGCTCGGGCGGCCACCAGCGGGTGACGACCGGCTTCCGGCCCGGCGGCAGCTCGTCGATGACGGAGACATCGAGGTCGCCGTAGAGGGTGAGGTAGAGCGAGCGAGGGATGGGCGTCGCCGTCATCACCAGCATGTGGACTGAGCGGGCCGTCTCGCTGTCGCTCGACCTGTCTCGCAAGGCTGCCCGCTGCATCACGCCGAAGCGGTGCTGCTCGTCCACGATGACGAAGCCGAGCCGGGCGAACGCGACCCCTTCCTGGATCAGCGCGTGCGTGCCCACCGCGATATCGATCTCGCCCGCTTCGATCCGCTCGTACAGCTCCGACCGCTGCTTCTTCCGGAGGCTGCCCGTGACCAGGGCGATGCGCAGCGGCCTGTCGAGGTACGCGACCGCGCCCTCCACCGCCGGCGAGCCTTCCGGGTCTGCGCCGAAGAGCTGGCAGAGAGTGCGGAAGTGCTGCTCGGCCAGGATCTCCGTGGGCGCCATCATCACGGCCTGCTTCTCGTTGGCGACGGCGGCAAGCAGGCCGGCAGCGGCGACGACGGTCTTGCCGCTGCCCACGTCGCCCTGGAGGAGGCGGCTCATGGGGATGTCCTTCGCCAGGTCGTCGAGGAGCTGGCCCAGCGCCTTCTCCTGCGCGCCGGTCAGCGCGAACGGGAGCGATTCGAGGAAGCCGTTTCGCAGCTCGCGGGGCAGGGGGAGCGGATCGGCGGTGCCGGGCTGCTGCCACTGCCGCCGGCGCAACAGCACCGAGAGCTGCAAGGGCAGCATCTCGTCCAGGGCCAGGCGGCGTCGCGCTTCATCGAGCGTCTCGTGGCTGTCGGGGTAGTGCGCCTGGCGCACGGCGAGCTGGACATCCATCAGCCCGAGCCGCTCTCGAAGCGAGGGCGGCAGCGGGTCCGCCAAGGCGTCGGCGTAGCTATCGAGCGCCTGGCGGCTGAGGCGGCGAACGGTGCGGCTGGAGAGGCCGCCGGTGAGGGGGTAGACCGGCACCAGGCGGCCGGTGTGAGTCAGCTCCTCGCCGGACTCCCAGAGCTCCCACTCCGGGTTCTCGAAGGTGGGCCTGCCCTTGTGGAGGCCGACGCGGCCGGAGAGCACGATCTCCGCGTTCGTGCGTAGCTGGCGGGCGATGAACGGCTGGTTGAACCAGACGACCTGCATCATGCCCGACTCGTCGCCGACGGTCGCTTGGCTGCCCTTCCGCCGGCCCAGCCACGCCTCGCGAGCGCTCCAGACCCGCACGCGCACCGTCTCCTCTTCGCCCGGTGTCAGCTCGCTGATCTGGCGCAGGCTGGCGAAGTCATTGTGGCGGCGGGGGAAGAGGTAGAGCAGATCGCGGACCGTGCGGACGCCCAAGTTCTCGAAGCGGGCGGCCAGGCTGAACTTGAGCCCCTTGAGGACGGTGACCGGCGAATCGAGCCCCGGCGGCGGCTGGCGAACCGGTGCGGCCTCGCGCTTCCGATCGACCTTCGCGCGCGCCGGGGGAGGCTGACCCGCGGCGGCGAGCGTCTCCGCCAGCCAGCGGCTTCGCTCCGCCGGTGGCAGCTCGCGGTAGCCACCCGACGGCAGCGAGCTGATCGCCTGAGCGACGGGCGAGCTGCGGGAGAGGCCGGTGCCCTCTAGCAGCTTGCGCAAGAAACGGTCGAGGCCACCGACGACGGCGCTGTTGTCGTGGCCTTTCGCCTGCTCCAGCTTCAGTACCTTGCGCAGCCGTTCGAGCGCTTCAGTGCTATCGATAGCCTGCCGCCGAGCGGGCGTCACCCCGCCTCCTTCGTCTCGCCTGCAGGCTGGGGCTCTTCGGCGAGGACCACGGCGATGCCGATGGTGCCGGGCCCGCCATGCACGCTGAGCACCGGCCCGATTCGTCCGATATGCACCGCTATGCCGCAGCGACGCTCGATCTCCTCCGCCAGGTGGCGAGCGTCGTCGGGGGTGGTGGTGTGCATCACCGCTGCCTCGACGACATCGTTTTGCTCCAGGCAGAGGCGTAAGAGCTCGTCGAGCGCCTTCCGGCGGGTGCGGACGCGGGTGAGGGGATGGGCGCCACCATCGCGGATGGTCAGGATCGGCTTCAGCCGGAGGACGCTGCCTAGGAACGCCTGCGCCCGGCCGATGCGACCGCCCCGCCGCAAGTACTCCAGCGTGTCGAGAGCGAGAGCGAGCTGTCCGCGCTGTATGGTGCCGCGGGCGGCTTCGGCGCAGGCCTCCAGGCCGGCGCCCTCGCGAGCTGCGCGGGCGGCGGCGATGACGGCGAAACCCATCGCCATGGAGACGGTGCGCGAATCGATCACCTCGATGCTACAGCGGCCGATAAGCGCCTGCGCCGCCTGGCGCGCCGTGTCCACCGTGCCGGAGAAGCCCGCCGACAGATGGATCGAAAGGATCTGCTCCGTCTCCGCCGCCAACCGCTCGTAGGTCTCCTGGAAGTCGCCGACGGATGGCTGTGACGTGTGGGGGAGCTCATCGCTCTCCTTGAGCCGTCGAAAGAACTCGTCGCTGGTGAGGTCTATCCCGTCGCGGAAGCTCTCCTCCCCGAAGATCACTTGCATGGGCACGACGGTGATCCCGAGCTCCTGCGCTTGCTCCGGCGATAGGTCAGCCGTGCTATCGGTCACCACGCGTACCACGCTCACCGAGCGGCGCTCCGGCGCGGCGGCCTGTCGCGTCGGGAGGAAGCGGCGGAGCTTACCGAAGATCGTCATTCCAGCGAGAGGATGTACGGATAGTGGGGCTGGCCGCCGTGCACCAGCTCGATCTCGAGCTGCGGATGGCGGTCGCGCAGCGCCTTGGCCAGCGCCTCGGCGTCCTCGTCGCGCACGTCCCTGCCGATGTAGATGGTGAGCAGGGAGGCGTCGACAGGGCTGGACTCCGGCGCGAGCATCTCAGTCACGCAGCCGAGGACGGCGCTCTCCAGGTCGTCGGCCACGGCCCGGACTGCGCCTTCCACCACGCCGATCGCCTGGCCCATCTCGATACGCCGGCCGTCGATGGTCGTCGCCCGCACGGCTCGCGTTACCTCCGCCGATCGCACCGAGGCGAGCGCGCGCTCCATCGCTTCGGCGTTCTCGTCGAAGCCGAGGTCCGGGTTGAGGGCGAGGACCGCGCTTACCCCCTGCGGCACGGAGCGGGACGGCACGACCGATACGAGCTTCTCGCTGCTGTCGGCGGCCTGCTGCGCGGCGGCGATGATGTTCTTGTTGTTGGGCAGTACCACTACCTGCTCGGCCCGGCACGACTCGATCGCCTCCAGGATCTCCGCGGCGCTGGGGTTCATCGTCTGGCCGCCCCGCACGAGCTGCGTCACGCCCACGCTGCGAAAGGCGGCCTCGAGCCCCTCGCCGGCGGCGACGGCGACGATGTCGATGGCGGAGGTGATCGGCCTGGGCGGCTCGCCGGAGGCGAAGCGCTGGATCTGCGTCTCCATGTTGTCCACTTTCACCTGCGAGATCTGGCCCAGCGTGCGGCCGTAGGCCAGGGCATCGTCCGGGGCGGTGGTGTGCAGGTGTACCCGTAGCAGCTTGCCCTCGCCGACGACGAGCAGCGAGCTGCCGAGCGAGCTCAGCCGCTCGCGCACGGCGGCCGCCTCCAGGCCGTCCCCGCTGACCATGAACTCGGTGCAGTAGCCGCTCTCGCCGTGCTCGACTTGGTGGAGGGTGGCCGCTTCGCCCTGCCAGCCGGCCTCGCTGGTTATCTCGGGCGCCAAGTCCACCTCGAGCGACTCGCCGGAGAGGGAGCGCCGGAGGCCCTCCAGGACGATGGCGAACCCCAGGCCGCCGGCATCGACGACGCCCGCCTCCTTGAGGACGGGGAGCAGCTCCGGTGTCCGCTCGACGGCGGCCCGTGCCGCGATGGAGGCCTTCGCGAGCGTCTCCTGGGCGGTCGCCGGCGGCTGCTCAGCGACGGATTGCGACGCCTCGCGCACGACGGTGAGGATCGTCCCTTCGATCGGTTCCGAGAGCGCGCCGTAGGCGGCCTCGGTCGCGCTGGCGAGCGCCTTGGCGAGCGTCGGGCCGTCGGCCTCGCGCTGGCCGTCGAGGGCGGCGCTGAAGCCGCGCAGGATCTGCGAAAAGATGACGCCGGAGTTGCCACGAGCGCCCATGAGCGCGCCGTGGGCCAGCGCCTGGGATATGGCGGCCAGGTCGTCGGAGTCGCTGTCAGCGGCGGCGTCGACGCCGGCGCGCAGCGTGAGGTAGAGGTTCGTTCCGGTATCGCCGTCGGGCACGGGGAAGACGTTGATCGCGTTCAGCGCCTGGACGTGGCGTTGCAGCAGCGAGCAGGCATCGGCGAAGAGCTTGCGCAGGAGCGGGCCGTCCAGCGACGCGCCCGGATGCGCTGCCGGCGCGTTCCCGTGTGTTCGATCGGCTTCGGCGATATCGTCAGATGGTGTGCTCATTGAGCATCCGTGGGTTGTCCGCAGCCGTCGGGCGCTGGTAGTATGTAGTCGGCATTCTACCCCGCCCCGATAGATCGGGGCAAGCTGATATAGGACAGTACGGAGGAAACCAATGCCAGCGCGATGCGATCTGTGCGGGAAAGGCACGGCCTTCGGCCGGAATATTCGCCACAAGGCCTCTGGTCGCTGGCAGCGGAAGGCGCCGCGCACCAACCGTCTCTTCAAGCCCAACCTCCAGCGAAAGGCGGTCTGGCGCCAGGGCCGCAGCGTACGGATGCGGCTCTGCACTCGCTGCATCCGCACCGAAGTGAAGTCGCCGCGCTAGGCCGCCGTTAGGCCTGCGCCTCTGCCGTAGCTAGCACCTCACGCAGCGCTCGCATATTCTCCGCTACCGATGCCTTGTCGTTGAAGACGACGGACCCGGCCACGAGCACGCCCGCGCCCGCCTGAACGCACGAGGCGGCGTTGTTCACCTTCACCCCACCGTCGATCTCGATATCGGGCGAGAGGCCGCGTTCGTCCAGCAGGGCGCGCAACTGCCGTATCTTCGGCAGGGTCTCGGGAATGAACGGCTGGCCGCCCCAGCCGGGGTTGACGCCCATCACGATGATCTGGTCGGCCTCCCCCAAGACCGCTTCGATCGCCGAGATCGGCGTGTCGGGGTTGAGGCAGACGCCGGCGCGGCGGCCGAGCGCCTTGATCTTTTCGAGCACCGGACGCAGGTCCGGGCACGCCTCGACGTGGACGTTGAGGATATCGCCGCCCGCCTCCGCGAACGCCTCGAGCTGGCGCTCCGGCTGCTCGATCATCAGGTGGACGTCGAGCGGGA
>JACZTE010000079.1 GCA_022573935.1 Chloroflexota bacterium | reverse complement strand
GCTGTAGGGGCGCTCAATTGAACGGCCCTATGGCCGTGGCGCGGCGGACAAGGTCAGAGTGCCGGGAGAGGGCGATTCGCGAATCGCCCCTACGATGGCGGCTGGTCCTGTAGGTTCGTCTCTAGCTCCTCCTCCAGCCAGCGGCGGTCTTCTTCGGAGACAGCGTCGCCGTCCTGAAGCGCCTGCCGTAGCAGGTCCGGCCGGCGCTGGGCGGTGCGCAGGAGGCTCTGGCGGCGTCGCCAGCCGGCCACTTCTTTGTGGTGGCCTGAGAGGAGGATGTCCGGCACATGCCAGCCGCGGAACTCGGCCGGACGGGTGTACTGGGGGTACTCCAGCAGCCCGCCGGTGTGCGACTCTTCGTCCAGCGACGTCTCGCCGCCCAGGGCGCCCGGCAGCCGCCGGACGAGCGCATCGACGAGGACGATCGCCGCCGGCTCGCCGCCGGAGAGGACGTAGTCGCCGATGCTGATCTCGTCGTCGGCCAGGTGCTCGCGCACCCGCTCGTCGACGCCCTCGTAGTGGCCGCAGATGAGGACGATCCGCGGCAGCTCCGCCAGCTCGTCGACGATCGCTTGGGTGAGCAGGCGGCCCTGGGGCGTGGGGAGCACCACCCGGCCGGGCTCGGGCGATAGCGGCTGCACCGCCTCGACGGCGCGGAAGATCGGCTCAGGCTTGAGCACCATGCCCGCGCCGCCGCCGTAGGGGGCGTCGTCCACGACGTGATGGCGGCCCTCGCCCCAGTCGCGCAGGTTGTGCAGCTCCAGCTTGACGATCTGCCGCTCCACGGCGCGGGCGATGATGCTCGCCTCGAAGGGGCCGCGAAACATCTCCGGAAAGAGCGTGAGGATATCGATGCGCATCGGTTAGGAGCGGGGCGGCGTCGGCGCGGAGTGGTCGCGGACGCGGCCGCGCAGCAGGTCGACGGCGTGCGGCAGCAGGTCGAGCACTGCGCTCAGGTTCTCGCGCACGCCCCGCGGGCTGCCGGGCAGGTTGAGGATCAGGCAGCGGCCGCGGACGCCGGCGACGCCGCGCGAGAGGGCGGCCATCGGCGTGTGCTGGATACCGGTCGAACGCATCAGCTCGCCCAGGCCGGGCACGGGCCGTTCGATCACTTCCGCCGTCGCCTCCGGCGTCACGTCGCGCGGCCCCAGGCCGGTGCCGCCGGTCGTGACGATCACGTCCAGCTCGTCGGAGTCGGCCCAGTCGCGCAGGATGTCGGCGATCTGCGCCCGTTCGTCCGCCACCACCTCTCTCCGCTCGACGGCGGCGTCGATGGTGGCGAGCAGCTCGGCGATGGCGTCGCCGCTCGTGTCGGCGCGCTCGCCGCGAGAGGCCTTGTCGCTGATGGTGAGGACGCCGGCGCGGATGGGCATGGCTGCCCAATGATAGCACAGGGTTTTGGAAAGATTTTGGTGAAATTGGTCGAAAAGGGGTTGACTTCTAGTGGGTGAGTGGTAAACTATGGGCGCTTGTGGTGAATTGTGGTAAGCTGGATGGAGTCGTGGGGGCTGGCCCCAAGTTGGGGTCGACGATGGGAGTAACGTCCCTTGCAATACTTTCTCGGCAGATACGAATACGCGATGGACGCTCGCGGCCGCGTGCCGCTGCCGCCCCGCTATCGCGACGCCTTCGCCGTAGGCGCGGTGATCAGCCAGGGCCCCGATCCATGCCTGCGTCTTTTTACGGCCGAGAGCTTCGAGCAGCAGGCGGCGCTCTACACCAGCGAGCCGGCTACCGCGCGGGCCGGCCGGATCACCAGACATGCCTTCTTCTCGAACTCCTTCTCGGTGGAGCTGGACCGGCAGGGCCGCATTCTGGTGCCGCCGCCGCTACGCGCCTATGCCGAGCTGGAGGGAAGCGTGGTGGTGGCCGGCGCGGGCGAATGGCTGGAGGTCTGGAATCCGGAGCGGTTCGATATCGAGATGGCGGTGGCGGACCGCCAGCAGGAGAGCGACGCACAGCCGGCGGAGACCGGATCGTGAGTACGGCAACGATGATTGAGCACATTCCGGTCATGCAACGCGAGGTGCTGGCGGCGCTTAACGTGCGGCCAGGCGGCCGCTACGTCGACTGCACCGTCGGCGCGGGCGGCCACTCGCTCGCCGTGATGAAGGCGGCCGCGCCTGGCGGCTCGCTGCTGGGCATCGACCTGGACCCGCAGGCATTGGCGGCGGCGAGGCGAAAGCTGGAAGGCTTCGGGGCGAACGTGCGGCTGGTCGAGGGCAACTTCGCCGAGATGGAGAGTATCTGTAGCGAGCTCGCCTTCGCGCCGGTGCACGGCGTGCTGCTCGACCTAGGCCTCTCATCGCTCCAGCTAGAGGAGTCCGAGCGAGGCTTCAGCTTCCAGCGGGAGGGCCCGCTAGACATGCGGTTCAGCCCGCAGCAGGAGGTGACAGCGGCAGAGATCGTGAACGGACATGCGGAATCGGCGCTGGCGGATGTGCTGTGGCGCTACGGGGAAGAGTCCCGGTCGCGACGCATCGCCAAGCGCATCGTGGAGCGACGACCGCTCCGCACCACGACGGAACTGGCCAAGGTTGTCGAGGAGGCCGTAGGCAGGAGGGCTCGACGCCTAACCCACCCCGCCACCAGGACGTTTCAGGCCCTACGGATCGCAGTGAACCAGGAACTCCTCAGCCTGGAAACTGCGCTTCCTCAGGCCTACGGCCTCCTTGGTGACCTTGGCCGGTTGGCGGTGCTCAGCTACCACTCGCTGGAAGATCGGCTGGTAAAGACGTTCATCCGCCAGGAATCGCGCGACTGCCTCTGCCCGCCGCGACAGCCCATCTGCACCTGCAGCCATGAGGCCGGACTGCGGCCGGTGAGCCGGGGGGCGGTTCGCCCTTCCCCGGAGGAGGTGGCGAGGAATCCCCGGAGCCGCAGCGCCCGCCTGCGCGCGGCAGAGCGGTTGCCGGCTTTAACCGGTTGAGCGGAGGAGGGAAGCGTTGGCCGTCCTCATCCGCAGCCTCGAACGCAGCCAACGCCTGGCGATGGCATCACCGAGCATTTGGCACGTGCTTCTCGTCACCGCCGCCGCGATCGGCATGATTGGGCTGCTGCAAGTCGTGCAGACGTCCGATGCCACCACCACGAATTTCGCCATTCAGCGGCTAGAGCAGAAGAAGCTGGAAGCGCAGACCAGAGTACACCAGCTTGAGGCGCAGGTCGCCTTGCTCTCTTCTCTCGCTCGCGTCGAACGGGAGGCGAGCGAGCGGCTGGGCCTGGAGCCGCCGGTTGCGCAGCAGGCGGTGGAAGTGAACGTGGCCTGGCCGGCGTCGGACCAGACGCAGATCCCCACCCGCTTTCTTCCGGTGGAGGAAGCCGGCGCCGAAGGGGATGCCGGCGAGTCGCCGTGGTGGCGAGACCTGCTAGGGCTGCTCTCGTTCAACTAGCGATATGACCTAGACGGCCCATCGGGGTCGCCGGAGGGAGCTTAGGATGGCCCGGCGCACCCATCGTCTGAACTGGCGGTTCATGCTCCTGGTCCTCGTGCTGCTCGTGAGCACGGGGGGCATCGTCGCGCGTCTGGTCCAGGTACAGATCATCGACCACGACTACTACGCCGCGCAGGCGGCGGATGAGCATCTGCGCCGCACCGTCCTGCGAGCGCCCCGAGGCGCCATCCTCGATCGCAACGGCTATCCGCTGGCGACGACGATCGATACGTTCGATGTCTACATCGACCCGCGAAGCTGGAAGCACGACGCGACGGCTCAACACGGAGCCGATGCGCTGGCGCCGCTGCTCGGCCGCGAGCCCGATGAGCTCATCGCGGCTACCCGGGCCCAGGAGCAGGGCGACTATCTTGCCGCCCGCTCCGTGAGCGCCGATGTAGGCATTCAGCTTCGCGAGCTAGCTCCGACCGGCGTGAAGACGGTCACGACCAGCCGCCGCTTCTATCCCGAAGGAGACCTGGCCTCCAACCTCCTCGGCTTCATCGGCCGCGACCAGGTCGGGCTGGAGGGGATCGAAGCCTATTTCGACCAGGAGTTGGGAGGCGTGCCGGGCGTGGTCTATTTCGAGCGCGATGGGATGGGCAATCCCATCCCGTTCGGCCGCCGCATCGGCGACGAACCGGTACCGGGCGGCGATGTCTATCTCACTATCGATCGCTATATCCAGGCCCTGGTGGAGGAGCGCCTGGCCGCAGCGATAGAGGAGCAGGAAGCGACGGGCGGCTCGATCATCGTGATGGACCCGAAGACCGGCGAGATCCTGGCCTTAGCCAGCAGCCCCAGCTATCTCCTGAGCGAGCTGGATCTCGAGGACCCGAACCAGGCGGCGCTCTTCCGCATTCGCGCCGTCACCGACACGTACCCGCCCGGCTCAGTGATGAAGATCATTACCATGGCGGCCGCTATCGATCTGGGGCTGGTGACGCCGGACAGCACCTACTTCGATAGCGGTGTCGCCTCCGTCGCAGGTGGCCACCTGATCTACAACTGGGACCTCAGCTCGAACGGGACGACGACGGTACTTGGCGTCCTTCAGAAGAGCCTGAACACCGGCGCGGTCTGGGTGGCCGGCATGCTGGGACCGGAACGCTTCTACGACTACGTCCAGCGCTTCGGCTTCGGCGAGCCAACCTACGTGGGGTTGGGCGGCGAGTCGCCGGGACTGGTGCGAACGAACGAAGCTGAAGGCTGGTACCCCGGAGACCTGGCGACGAACAGCTTCGGCCAGGGGATCGCCGTCACCCCGCTCCAGATGATCACGTCAACCGCTGCCCTTGTCAACGGCGGGTTGCTCATGCGACCCTACATTGTGAAGGAGGTGGCGGGCTCCGATGGCCGGCGCATCTTCGAGCCGGTCGTCGTGCGCCGGGCCGTCTCGGAGGAGACCTCCCGCACGCTCGCCCAGATGATGACCGACGTCGTGGAGGACGAAGGGCGGTTCCACCCGGCACGGGTGCCTGGTTATAAGGCCGGCGGCAAGACAGGCACCTCCACGTTTGCCGACAGCGACGAAGTTATCGCCTCGTTCGTCGGATTCGCCCCCGCCTCGGACCCGCGCTTCGTCATGCTGGTGAAGATCGATGCGCCCCAAGGCTCTCGCCTGGGCAGCCTCGTCGCCGCGCCCATCTTCGCGGAGCTCGCACCCCGGATACTGACCTATCTCGGCGTCCAGCCGGACGATGTGGCGCGGGTCGAGGGTGGCCGCTAGGTGCCGGCTCGCCATGATCGGAGCCGTTGAGATCGTCGAGAGTCTGGGCTCGCTGCTGCTGGAGCGGCGGGGCGGCCGCGCGGCGCGCTTTCGCCGGCCGGTCATCGACTCGCGGCAGGCAGGCCGAGGCGATCTCTTCTTCGCGCTGGCAGGCGAGCGTCGCGATGGACACGCCTTCGTCGCGGACGCCGTCGAGCGTGGCGCGCGAGGCGTGCTCGTGCGAGAGGCGCCGCCCGCGTTGCCGGCCGCCGTCGCCGTCTTCGTGGTGCCGGACACGCTGGCCGCCCTCCAGCGGCTGGCCGCCGGACGACGCGACCGGCGGCGGGCGAAGGTGATCGGCGTGACGGGCAGCGTGGGCAAGACGACGACGAAAGAGCTCATCGCCGCCGTCCTCGGCAGCCGCTATCCGCTGCTGAAGAACGAGGCGAACTACAACAACGAGATCGGCCTGCCGCTGACGCTGCTCGGCCTCACGCATCGCCATCGCCGGGCGGTGCTCGAGATGGCGATGCGCGCTCCCGGCGAGATCCGCACGCTCTGCGCGA
>JACZTE010000078.1 GCA_022573935.1 Chloroflexota bacterium | reverse complement strand
TAGTCTACCTGCACCTTCAAACCGTGCGCGCCTTCCACCAGCCGCTCCTCCGCCACCGTGAACACCCGCCAGTCTTCCTCAAGTTCAGTAGTGACTCCGAAGACTTCGTACGGGCCAGCGAAATCCAGCTCCTCAAACGCCGGGAATAGCACAAACGCGATGTTGAAGCTCATTGCCGTCTCCTCACTTGTTCGCCAGCTCGTAGAGCTCCAGCAGCTCGCCCACCACCTGCTCCTCGCGGCCCTCCCGCACGCCCGCGATCACGCAGGTGTGGAGATGGCCGTCCAGCAACAGCGACTCCATCTTCTCGATCGCGCGGCGGACGGCGTACGTCTGCTTGAGCACATCGACGCAATACTGTTCTTCTTCGATCATGCGCCGGACGCCCGCCAGGTGGCCGTCGATGTAGTTGAGCCGTTTGAGCGCCTGCTCGCGCGTCGTTGGTTGCATCGTATTGCTCCTTACCCATACCCCCTGGGTAGGGGTATACGTCTACGATACCAGCTCGAGCGCAGACTGTCAAGAGAGGCCCCTTCTCTTGTCTATCACGCCCGGCTCCTTCTGGCCCATGCTACCGATGAGGAACGTTCGCAGCTCTGTGGCGTTCGTAGTAGAGAGATGTGGTTCCGTCGCAACGGTCAGCGAGATGAGCCCACCCTGGTGCTCAGCGGTGGAGGCGCCTTGGGCGCCCTCCAGGTGGGGATTCTCCGCGTCCTGATGCGCCGAGGTTTTCAGCCGGCGCGCATCGTCGGCACCAGCGTCGGGGCGCTCAACGGCGCGTTCCTCGCGTTCAACCCAGATGTCAGCGGTGTAGAACGGCTTGCGGAGATCTGGCGTACCCTGGAGCGGGACCGGTTCGTCCACTTCAACCCGGTGCGCATCGCCTACCAGCTCGCCTCCCGCCAGAGCCACCTCTTCAATAACGAGTTCCTGCAAGGACTCATCGCCGATCACGCCCCCGCAGACGATTTTGCCGCCACCCAGGTACCGCTGTTCATCACCGCCACCAACCTGACCAGCGGCCACAAGCACGTCTTCAGCGAAGGAGCCGTCTCCCAGGCAGTGCTTGCCTCCACCGCCATCCCAGGCCTCTTCCCGCCCGTCGAGATCGACGGCGAGGCGTATCTCGACGGCGGTGTGCTAGCGAACCTGGACCTGGAGACAGCGGTCGATCTTGGAGCGCGCGAGATCCTCGCGATCGATCTCTCCCACTGCCTCGACCCCGGGCAGCCCACCAACGTCCTCGACATCGTCACCCGCAGCGTCGATATCATGATGCGCGAGCGGGTCGAACACGACCTGGCGCTAGTGGGCAAACGCGCCCGTATTACGCTGATCCAGCCGAAGATCTCGGAGGGCCCCCACGTGGGCGATCTGAGCCACGTCTCCGAGCTGATCGAGCAGGGCGAGGCGTTTGGCGAAGAGGCGATGGATCAGTGCTTCGACCGTCGCGGCCGGCTCCGCCCCGGCGTCATCTCCCCATCGACAACCGCGGCCGCGTAGACCCGTCTGCTAGACCGATACCGCCAGATCGATCTGGTGGCGTCGCACCTCCGCCATGATCCGTTCGCCGGTGGCCGCGTCCGGTTCGCAGAGGGGGAGCCGCAGGCCACCCGCCAAGAACCCAAGCTGGCCCAAGGCATGCTTCAGCGGGATGGGGCTGGTAACGAGGAAGAGCCCTCGCACCAGGGGGAGCAGCCGCTCGTGGATGGCGGACGCCTCTTCGCTCCGGCCGGCCAAGACATCGTCGATCATGGTGCGGATCTGCCGCCCCACCAGGTGGGAGATCACGCTCACCGCCCCGTAGCCGCCGGCCTCGAGGATCGGCAGGTTGTGCTCATCGGCGCCGCTCCAGACGCGGAAGCCTTCGGTTCCCTCGATGATCCGGGCGATCTGCTTCAGGTCGCCGCTCGCCTCCTTGACGCCGACGATGTTCTCGACGGCGGAAAGGCGAATCGTCGTCTCCGCCTCCATGTTGACGCAGGTGCGGCCCGGCACGTTGTAGAGGATACAGGGCAGCCCCGTCGCGGAGGCGATGGCCTGGAAATGGCGCACCAGACCCTCCTGCGTGGGTTTGTTGTAGTACGGCGTCACCAACAGCGCGCCGTCCACGCCCGTCCGCTCCGCCTCGCGCGTAAGCTCCACGCTCGCGGCGGTGTTGTAGCTGCCCGTGCCGGCGATGACCGCGCCCCGGTCGCCCACCGCGCCCTTCACCTCGGCGAAGAGGCGCAGCTTCTCGTCGTGCGTCAGCGTCGGCGATTCGCCCGTCGTGCCCGCTATCACCAGCCCGTCGCTGCCGGAGTCGAGCAAGGCGAGCGCGAGCCGCTTCGCCGACTCGTAGTCCACCGAGCCGTCGGGGGCGAAGGGGGTGACCATGGCGGTGAGTAGACGGCCGATCTCAGACATGACAACACCGTTCGATGCGCTAGCTAGGTGTCATAGTATACCAGAGGCGCGAGGCCCCTTAGACCAGATCGCGGCTGATCAGCTCTTCGGCGATCTGGAGGGCGTTGAGGGCGGCGCCCTTACGCAGGTTATCGCACGCCAGCCAGAAGGCGAGGCCGCGCGTATGCGACGAGTCCTGCCGGATACGGCCGACGAACACCTCGTCGCGGCCTGTCGCGGTCCACGGCTGGGGGTAGAGGCTGATCGTCGGGTCATCTTGCACGACGATGCCGGGCGCCTGCCGGAGGAGGCTTTGGGCGTCCTCCGGGTCCATCGTGCGGCTCAACTCCACCTGCACCGCCTCGCTGTGGCCGACTTGGACGGGCACGCGCACGCAGGTAGCGGAGAGCGGTAGCTCCGGCTCGTGCATGATCTTGCGAGTCTCCGCCATCATCTTCCACTCCTCGGTGGTGTAGCCATCGTCCTTGAATGAGCCGATCTCGGGCAGCAGGTTGAAGGCGATCTGATGGGGGTAGACGTGAGGCGCGACCGGCTGATTCTCCAAGATGCGCTGGTTCTGCTGTATCAGCTCCGACATCGCCGCTCGGCCCGTGCCAGCGACCGACTGGTACGTCGCTACCACGACGCGCTGCACCGGGTTCACCCGATGCAGCGGCCAGAGCGCCATCACCAGCGGCGTGGTGGAGCAGTTGGGAATGGCGAGAATGCCCTCATGGTTGACCACGTCGTCCGCGTTCACTTCGGGTACCACCAGCGGCACATGCGGCTCCATGCGCCACACACCGCTGTCGTCGATGGCGATGGCGCCGGCTTTGACGGCCGCCGGCGCGAACTCGCGCGAGGCCTCGTCGCTGGCGGAGATAAAGACCAGGTCCATTCCAGAGAAGGAGCGCGTGGTGGCCTCCTCCACCTCGATCTCGCGCTCGCCGAAGGTGATGCGACGCCCGGCCGAACGCTTGCTGGCGAGCAGTCGCAGGTTGCGCAGGGGGAAGTGACGGCCGGCCAGGATGCGCAGGAACTCCTGGCCTACCAGCCCCGTGGCGCCGACGACGGCAACGTTATACAGCTTTCCGTTCGATTTCTCAGACACCTGGGACTCCTGAAGATACGCTGGCCCCCCGGTCACAGGGAGCTGACTTATGGTAGATGATACCACCAAAGTAGCACAACGCCGGTCGCGTCCTCACGCCCCCGCGAGCAGGCGGCCGGCCTCCCGCTCGATCGCGGCGTGGCGGCGGAGCAGCAGCGACCGCACCCGCTCGATGCGCGCTTGCTGCGCCGCGGAGAGCAGCCCGCGCCGGGCGTACTCCGCCACGTGGTCATCGTCCTCCACCCGCACCACGCCGTTCGGTTCGATGAGCACGTCGAGCAGCAGGTCCATGTACGATACCTCCTCGTCCGCCAGCCGCACCTCCTCCACCACGTCGAATCGATGGAGGATAAGCCGCCCGTCCGTCCCCTCGATGCGATAGTACACGTAGGGGCGACGACGCCAGAAGAAGCCGAAGGTACGGCCGCCAGCGGGCAGCACGAAGCCGCCGGCCCGCAGTCGAGCGGGGTGATCGAAGCGGAGGACCGCTAGCTGCGGGCGGCGCAGCACCAGCCGGCAGTCGAAGCGCTCGACACGGCCGTCCAGATGGCGCTTCACTTCGACGACCCGCACTGGACACCTCCCTCCAACGAATGCTATCCTAGCCCCTCGCCGGAGTCGTTACAACCAACAAGCCAACCAGGAGGTGTCCGCATGGCCGAACAGTTCGAGAACATCGTCTACGAGAAGGATGGGCGGATCGCCATGATCACGATCAACCGGCCCGACCGCCTCAACGCGATCGACGCGCGGACCAGCTTCGAGCTGAACTCCGCCTTCTGCGACTTTCGGGACGATGCGGAGCTGTGGGTAGCGATCATCACCGGCGCGGGCGACCGCGCCTTCTCGACCGGCAACGACCTGGTGGCGATGTCGGAGATGATGGCGGGCAAGGGCGGCGGCGTGCCGAAGGAGCATCTGCGCGCCCCCTTCGGCGGCATCACCCGCGACTTCGAATGCTGGAAGCCGATCATCGCCGCCATCAACGGCTACTGCCTCGCCGGCGGCCTGGAGGTCGCGATCTGCTGCGACATCCGCGTAGCGGCGGAGCACGCCCAGTTCGGCGTGCCAGAGGTCACCCGAGCGATCATCCCCGGCGCTGGTGGCACCCAGCGCCTACCGCGCATGCTCCCGAGGGGCATCGCGCTGGAGCTGCTGATCACGGGCGCTCGCTTCGACGCCGAGTGGGCGCTGCGCCACGGCCTGGTGAACTACGTGGTGCCGGCTGACCAGGTGCTGCCCAAGGCCCGCGAGCTGGCCGAAGCAATCTGCGAGAACGGGCCGCTGGCGGTGCGCGCGGCGAAGGAGTCGGCGCTGCGCGGGCTGGAGCTATCGCTGGAGGAGGGGCTGAACAAGGAGCGTGAGTTTTCGGGCGCCGTCGTCAGGACGGAGGACGCCCGCGAAGGGCCGCTCGCCTTCGCCCAGAAGCGCAAGCCGGAGTACAAGGGTCGCTAGTCGGGGATCACGTCAAAGTCGGCCAGGCGAACGACGGTGCCCTCATCGGTGCGGTAGGTGTAATGTGAGCCTACATCCACTAATAGGAGCACCACTTCGAAGCCCGGCGTGATCACCTGCGCGCACTGCTCCTCAGGCCCGGCCAGACCCAGGCAGGCGTCCGGCCACTCCTGTGGCGTCACCGACACCGTGTCGATCTCCCCTAGGTCTCGCCCGAACAGCTCCGCCAGCACCTCGCAGGCGGCGATAACGGGCGTCGGCGTCTCCTCCCGTGTGCAGGCCGTATCGGCAGGCGGCGTCCCGTCCGGCTCCGGCGTGCCGTCCTCGGCCGGCGTAGCGGGTTCATCAGCCGTCGCTTCTCCTGTTGGCGTCGCCACCGCTTCTCCTGGCAGCGCTGTCGCGTCTGCGCCGGGGACCGTGTCGGTGGTGGGAATGGGTCGCTCACCCTGGCCATCGCCGCAGGCGACGATAAGCAAGCCGAACAGAACTGCGATAGCTATCCGTGCCATGCGACGATCATAGCGCATGATGCTTGACATAGCGAGGAGATCGCCGCAAGATCAGTGGGCCCCGCGTTGGTGGGAAGACACTTCGGACGAATGGAAAGGTAGGCTCACATGGCAGAGAAAGGGAAGGCCGCTGTCTTCCAAGGCCCGGGCAAGGGCTACGAGATCCAGGAGTTCGACGTTCCCGACCCGGAACCGGATGCGATCCTGATCAAGATCTCGCTGGGCGGCGTCTGCGGCTCCGATCTCCCCTTCTGGCGCGGCGATTCGGCTGTCTTCGCCGCCAT
>JACZTE010000077.1 GCA_022573935.1 Chloroflexota bacterium | reverse complement strand
GGGCCATATCGGAGGCAGTGTAACAGGGAGTTACGGCTCCGCTGGCGCGCGCGGCTTGACATGAGGCGGGCTTCCTTCCTAAGATAATGCTAGCTCGACAGCAACGATGACCCCCAAGGATCGGGGGCGTCGAAAGGACGGTGGTGTCGCTGCAGGCGGGCGTTGGCCCAAGCGCGACGGAGCGAACATAGCGTGATTGGCGCTACACCTATCACGGCTCGCTCTCCCGACCCCTGGTCGACCCAGCGCTCCACGCAACGATCGTCATCCGAACCCGCCGTCCTCAATCCTTCTCTCCGCTGGACAAGGACAACCGCCGGGCAGCAGCCACCGCAGTGTTGGCCGCCGTCGCGTCTTTCCGATCGAAGGGGTATCCCAATTGGCTACACGAAACGCGCTTGAGGAGCGCCTGGGCGTGAAATTCAAAAATCCCGCCCTCCTACAGCAAGCGCTCGTCCACAGCTCCTACCTCAACGAAAATCCTAACGACGCTCGACAGTCGAACGAGCGCATGGAGTTCCTCGGCGACGCCGTTCTCGGCTTGGTCGTCGCTGACGAGCTCTACGACGACTACCCTGACCAGGACGAGGGCAAGCTGACCGAGCTGCGCACGCATCTGGTGCGCCGCGACACCCTGGCGAAGGCGGGCCGGCGGCTGAAGATGGGCGATGGGCTGCTGCTGGGGCGCGGCGAGGAGGCCGGCGGCGGCCGCGCTCGCCCCACCAATCTCTCCCACGTCTACGAAGCGATCGTCGGCGCCATCTTCCTCGATAGCGGTCTCGCCAGCGCCCGCCGTTTCGTCCGCCGCTCGCTCAAGCCGGAGTTCGAGCTGGCCGCCGACGCGACGTTCCCCGTCGACCCGAAGTCCAAGCTCCAAGAGCTCAGCCAATCGCACTACCAGAGCGCTCCCCGCTACCAGTTGGTAGGAACCTCTGGGCCGGATCACGCCCGCCGCTTCACCGTCGAGGTCGTCATCGATGACCGAACTATGGGGAAGGGAACAGGAAATAGCAAACAGGAGGCCGAGAAAGAAGCTGCCCGCAAGGCGCTTCCCCGCGTGGAGGCCCGAATCACAACAAGCAAAAGAAAGATCGCAGGCGGATGTATCTAAAGCGGCTGGAGCTACACGGATTCAAGAGCTTCGCCTCACCCTTTACGTTCGAGTTTAGTCCGGGCGTCACCTGCGTCGTCGGTCCCAATGGCTCCGGCAAGACCAACGTCGCCGACGCGATCCGCTGGGTGCTCGGCGAGCAGGCCAACCGCGTCATCCGCGCCCGCAAGACGGAGGACGTCATCTTCAGCGGCAGCGACAAACGCTCCGCACAGGGGATGGCAGAGGTAGGCATCGTCCTCGACAACAGCGACGGCTGGCTCCCCCTCGCGTACGAGGAGGTAATCGTGAGCCGGCGCGCCTATCGCAGCGGCGATAACGAGTACTACATCAATCAGAGCCGCGTCCGGCTCAAGGACGTGACCGAGCTCTTCATGAAGGCCCAGGTGGGCCAGAACAGCTACGCCTTCATGGGTCAGGGGCTGGTCGAAGAGGTGCTCACCCTCCGGCCCGAGGATCGGCGCGGCCTGATCGAACAGGCGGCCGACGTGCGCCTGCACCGCACCAAACTCGACGAAGCTAGCAGACGGCTGGCCGCCACCCTCGATAACCTGGAGCGCATCTCAATGCTGGTCTCGGAGATCGGGCCGCGGTTGCGCCAATTGGAGCGCCAGGCGAACCGGGCCGAGATCCACGCCCGTCTCAGCGCCGAGCTGGCGGAGACGCTCCAGACCTGGTTCGGCCAGCAGTGGCAGGATGCCCAGGAGGCGCTGGCCGCCGCCCGCGCCGCCTGCGACCAGCGCCAGGAGGAGTTCGACAGCGTCCGCCGCGAGCTACAGGCCTGCGAAGAGGCGATGGGCTCGCTCACCAGCGCCATCGAGGAGCGCCGCACCGATATCGCCGGCCGGTTGGAGGCCGGGCGCAGCCTGGAGGATTATCGGCGCGACCTCCAGCGGCGCACCACCATGGACGAAGAACGGCGATCCATGCTTACGAGCCGGCGTGACGAGCTGGCCGGCGAGATCGAAGTGCTGCGGCCGGAGAGCGAGGAGCTCACCCTCCTCGTCGGGCAGCAGGACGAGCGCGGGCAGGCGCTGGAGCAAGAGCTCACCGCCGCCCGTATACCGGAGGCGGACGCCCAGGAGCTGGAGCGGCTCGAGTCGGAGCTGCGCGAGCGCCGGCGGCTGCTGCTGGAGAGGGAGAAGAACGCCGCGCATGCGAGCGCGCGTCTGGCCGAGGCCGAGCCGCGCATCGCCGCTCTCGACGAGCAGCAACGGCGCCAAAGCGATGAACTGGCCTCGCTGCAGGAAGCCCGTGCGAAGCACCTCGTGTCGCTCAAGTCGTGGGCGCGCGAACTCGCTTCGCTACAGGAACGATACACCGAGCTTGCCCCCCTAGCCCGACGGGCCACGCGCACCCTCTCCGAGACCGAGATCCGCCTGAACGAAGCGTCGGCAGCCGTTGCCCGCCAGCAGGACGAAGTTCGCACGCTCAGCGTCGAGATCGAGTCGGCGCAGGCGCGGCTGGAGGTCGTCGAAGGGACGGACGTCGAGCTGCCCGCCGCCGACGCCGGCGTGCGCGCGCTGCTGGCCGCCGGCGGCCAACTGGCCGGCGAGGAGCCCACGCCGGATAGCCACATTCACGGCTTGGCCGGTATGGTAGGCCAGCTCATTCGGGTTCCGGAGGGCCTGGAGCGGGCGATCGAAGCCGCCCTGGCCGAGAGCCTCCACGCCATCGTCGTCGAAACGGAGGATGACGCTCTGGCCGCCGTCGAGCTACTGGTCAGCGAAAACCTGGGCCGCGCCACCATCTTCCCCCTCAGCGACCTGCAGCCCGGCCATGCGCTCAACCTGATGGAAGAGCGCGGCGTCATCGGCGTCGCCTCGGAGCTGGTGCGCTGTGACCACCGCTATCGCTCGCTGGTCGATGCGCTGCTCGGCCGCACGATCATCGTGGAGAACCTCGGCATCGCCAAGCGGCTGCTCCGTCGCGGTCTCGGCAGCATCGTCACGCTGGATGGCATCCTCCTGCGGCCGATGGGCTCTCTGACCGCGGGCAGCGCCAAGGCGATCCGCCGCGCCTTCGTCCACCAGCGAGACCTGGGCGAGCTACCCGGCGAGCTGGAACGGCTGCGCGCCTCCCACCAAGAGGCAACCGCCACACTGGAGACAGCACAGCGGGAGTTGGCCGAAACGCAACAGGCCCGCGACACACTGGCCGCCGACCTCGATCGGATGCGGACGGACCTGGCAGAGGCGGAGGATGCGCTGCGTCAGCACCGGTCGCGGCTACCCGCCACTGCCTCCCGCCTCGCCGCGATCCACGCCCACCGGCTCGACGCCCAGCGCGCCCTTGGCGAGGCAGAGCGCGGCCTCGACGCCGCCCGTCGTGATATCGAGAGCGCGCGCGGCCAGACGCAGGAGCACGAAGCGGCGCTCCAGCAGCTCCGTGGCGAGGTCGAGGAGGCAGCATCCACGCACGAGGCGCTCGTCCGCGCCTCCGCCGAGCGCACGACCCGCCTCGCCACGCTGGAGGCGGAGCAGGCGGCGCTGTCCCAGCTACAGACCAGCCAGGCAGCCACGCTGGCCCGCATGGAGCAGGAGCTGGCCAAGCGCACAGAGCTGGCAGCCAGCCTGGAGGAGGAGCTGAAGGCGGTGCTCGCACGGCTGGAAGCGACGCAGCAGGAGCTGGAGGAGAAGTCGCAGGAGGCCGCCGCCGCAAGCGAGGAGCTGGCGCCTGCCCGCCACGCGCTGGAGCAGCTTGAGTCGCGGCAGCGCACGATCAACGACGAGGTGGCCGCCGCCCGCTCGAGCGACCTCGCCGCGGAGCGCGCGCGGCTCGATGCCGAAGCCAACGTTCGCCTCCGCAGCGAAGAGATCGATTCCCTGCGCGCGCGGCTGGAGGAAGATGGCTTTCGCCCTTCCGACGAAGGCGAGATCACGCCGCTGGAAGCCGATGCGGGGCCCCCTGACTGGCTCACCACTGAGGCAGCTTCGACAAGCTCAGCCGAGGCTCCGGCATCGGAAGGCGACGCCGAGCCGCCTCTGGAAACCGAGCCTGAGCCTTCGCCCGACAGCCCGGCCGAGGCAGCTTCGACAGGCCCGGCCGAGGCGCGAGGCGGCGACGAGGAGCTGCCCCCGATGCGAGGCGGCGCTCAGACCGACCCCGCCGCCCTCAAGGAGCGCGTCGCCGAGCTGCGGGCGGAGATCCGCTCGCTGGGCCCGGTGAACGAGCAGGCCCAGGTCGACTACGCCGAGAACCGCGAGCGGTACGACTACCTCAGCGGCCAGCTCGACGACTTGCGGCAGGCGGAGGCTTCGCTACAGGAGGCGATCGTGGAGCTGGAGCGCATCATCAAGGAGCGCTTCTCCGCCACGTTCCAGCAGGTGAACCGAGAGTTCCAGCGCTACTTCGAGACCTTCTTCGGCGGCGGCCAGGCCGAGCTGACGCTCACGAAGGCCGAAGGGGAGCGGCTGCCCGGCATCGAGATCATGGCACAGCCGCCCAGGAAGAAGCTGCGCTCGCTGAACATGCTCTCCGGCGGCGAGCGCTCGCTCACCGCCGTCGCCCTCCTGTTCGCGCTGCTCCACACCCACCCCTCGCCCATCTGCGTGCTGGACGAGGTGGACGCCGCCCTGGACGATTCGAACGTCGACCGCTTCGCCAATGCCCTGCGCGACTTAGCGCAGAAGACGCAGTTCATCATCATCACCCACAACCGCCGCACCGTGGAGATGGCCGACACCATCTACGGCATCTCCATGGGAGAGGACAGCACCTCCGCCGTCCTCTCCCTCCGCCTCAGCGACGTGCAGGCGAGCTAGCGGCCGAACGCCGCGCGGGGCCTACCCGACGACCAGGGTTCCCGAAGCACGCTATTCCTCTAGCCGCAGCGAGTCGAGTATGGGCGGGATCGCCTCCCTGAACGTCGTATTGCCACCCAGCACCTCGGTCATACTGAACACAAGGTACCCTTCGCCCGGCCCAAGCGGGATCTCAGCTCGTGTGCGGCGCACCAGCGGTCCTTCGTCAGCCGGAGGGTCTCCATAGTCCACGCCTTCGCTCACACAGGCGGGAACGCTGCGCCCGGCCAGCGTCAGGGTTACCTCTTCCACGTCCGGCCAGAAGTAACCGAGATCGCAGCGCTCGGTGGTTAGACCGAGGTCATACGAGCTCGTCCTCTTCCAGGTGAGTGATATGTTCACCGTGCCGGGCGGCGCTTCTGGAGGCTCGGATGTCCGTAATCCAAAGGAGGTACCAAAGTCGGGATGGAACGGCCCCCCATATGTGGCAAACCACTCGAGCGGGTAGCAGATGGAGAAGTAGCCGTCCGGGTCGCTGTAGGCCGCCCAGCCCTGCGGGCAATCGGGCCGCCCGCCTTCGGCCGCTGGCATTGGCGTTACCGGCGCCGGGGTGGGCGCGGGCCCGATGGTGGGCGGGACCGCGAACGTTGGAAGCGCGGTGGGCGTGGGCGGCAGCGGCGTAGTGGTGATCTGTGGCCCATCCGTCGCCGTGGCGATCAAGTCGCTGCGTGATCCATCGTTGCCGCATGCTGCGACCGCCAGCGCCGCCGCCAGCAGCAGAACTACGGTCCATCGCTTCATCGCATCTGCTCCTCGTCGACGCGTTGTCGCATTCTAGTATACCCCCCGAAAGAACCCCTCGCCGCGTTGCCCCCGCGCTACGCCCGCGCTACTATC
>JACZTE010000076.1 GCA_022573935.1 Chloroflexota bacterium | reverse complement strand
ACCGATACGCTGGAGCACAAAGAGAACATCGTCCTGCGGGGCCTGCGGTCGCTTGCCGTGCACTTCAACAGCGCGCTTCGCTCGTGAGCTTCGCCCGTGAGCTTCGTATAGTACCGTTGGCCTAAGACCGGGTACACATTCTTGCAGGGGGTTGATCCCCGTGGTATAGTGACGTTGACCATGGCGCTTCTAACAGAAGTGGGCTCTGCCCACTTTTTTGTTCAAGTGGCGCTTTTCGCTCCTACTTAATTGGAGGTGCAGGAACAGGTGAAGAACGAGTTTATCGCCGCCATTACGCAGCTTGCCGCGGAGAAGAATCTGCCGAAGGAGGTGGTCCTCGAGGCGATCGAGGCCGCACTCTCATCGGCGTACAAGCGAGACAACCTGGCGACGAACGACGTGGTCGTCAAGATCGACGCGGAGACGGGCGATACTCGCGTCTTCACACGCAAGACGGTGGTGGCCGAGGTCACGGATCCCGAGACGGAGCTGACCGTTGAGGAGGCGCAGCATCTGAAGGCAGATGCGAAGCTGGAAGATGTCTTCGATACTGAGGTCACGCCCGGGAGCACCGGCCGCATCGCCGCGCAGACTGCGAAGCAGGTGGTGCTGCAACGGCTGCGGGAGGCGGAGCGAGAGGTCGTCTTCGAAGAGTACTCCGGTCGCGAGGGCGATATCGTCTCGGGTGAAATGCTGCGCATGGAGGGTCGCAACGTCATCGTCGACTTGGGAAAGGCTGAGGCGCTCCTGCCAACATCGGAGCAGGTTCGGAACGAGCACTACCGCTCCGGCCAACGCCTGAAACTCTACGTGCTAGAGGTCTACAAGGCGGCGAAAGGGCCGCAGGTGGTCGTCTCGCGCACGCATAAGAATCTCATCCGCCGTCTGTTCGAGCTGGAAGTCCCCGAGATCTTCAAGGGCACCGTCGAGATCAAGGCGATTGCCCGCGAGGCCGGCTATCGGAGTAAGATGGCCGTCTGGGCGAACCAGGAAGGTGTCGACCCGGTGGGCGCCTGCGTGGGGCTGCGCGCCCTACGCATTCAGAACGTGGTGAACGAGCTGAACGGCGAGCGTATCGATGTGGTGCTGTGGGACCCGAACCCCGGCCGGTTCGCCGCGCACGCGCTCAGCCCCGCCCAGGTGGTAGACGTGCGGATGGACGAAGAGACCAACACCGCCCAGATGGTTGTGCCGGATCGCCAGCTCTCACTCGCCATCGGCAAGGAGGGGCAAAACGCCCGCCTGGCCGCCAAGCTCACCGGCTGGCGCATCGACATCAAGAGCCAGTCGCTCTACGAGGAGTATCTGGAGCAGCTATCGCCGGAAGAGCGGGCGAAGCTGGATGCTGAGGCCGAGGCGCAAGCGGCGCCCGTCGATGGCGCGGATGCGGAGCCCGCGCTGGTAGGGGCCAAGCCCATCGCTCCGGAGCTGGCGGCCGTTGCCGGCCTAAAGGAGCCAGAAGAGGCTCCCGCCGAGGCGAAGCTGCCGGTGGAGGCGCCTGCCGCCGGCGAGGCTGTCGCCGCTGATCCGGCCAAGCCGCAGATCCGTTTCGCCGAGGAGATCCTCCCTGGCGCGCGCGAGGTAGAGGATAAGGGTAGTGAAGCCGGAAAGGCCGCCAAGCCCAAGAAGAAGAGGAAGAAGCGTCGCGTCGTTCAGGAGGACGAGGACGAGGACGAGAGCGTACAGTACGATGTTCATTAGCATGAGGAGCCAGTGAGCCAGGCCAGGCACATCCCACAGCGCACGTGCATCGCCTGCCGCACGACGAGTGACAAGCGCGAGTTCGTTCGCATCGTCCGCACCGCGGAGGGAACCGTGGTGGCGGACCCGACGGGCAAGCGCGACGGACGCGGCGCCTATCTGTGCGCCAATCGTGCCTGCTGGGAAGATGCGCTGAAGAAAGACCGGCTGGCGCGTGCCTTACGCACGGCCATCTCGCCGGCGGACCGGGAGGAGCTACGACGCTACGCCGAGCAGATCGAGCCGCTCGGTGCGGCCGCGACCGCGTAAGCAATCGACGCTATGACTACAGAAAGCCAGAGCACACAGACCGCAGCGGGCCAGCCAGCCGAAGCTAACGCCGCTCCCACCATTCAGATCCCCCGCGTCCTCACCGTGAAGGAGCTGGGCGAGCTGATGCGCCTCTCCCCTGTAGAGGTGATCAAGGATCTGATGAAGAACGGCGTGATGGCCACCATCAACCAGAACATCGACTACGACACGGCGGCCATCGTCGCGCACGACCTCGGCTTCGAGCCCGAGGAGGCCGCCGTCGACGAGGTGGCCGAGGAGGCGCCGCCGGCAGCCGTTGTCGCGGAAGAAGAGGAAGATGCCGCGACGCTCAAGCCCAGACCGCCCGTTGTGGCCGTGCTGGGCCACGTCGATCACGGCAAGACGAGCCTGCTCGATGCTATTCGCAAGACGGACGTCGTGAGCGGCGAGGCCGGCGGCATTACCCAGCACATCGGGGCGTACCAGGTGGAGACGAAGGGCCAGCGCATCTCCTTCCTCGATACGCCCGGCCACGCGGCATTTACTGCGATGCGCGCTCGAGGCGCCCAAGTGACCGACCTGGCGGTGGTGGTGATCGCCGCGGACGATGGCATCATGCCCCAGACCAAGGAGGCGATCGACCACGCACGCGCTGCGGGGATACCGATCGTCGTCGCCATCACGAAGACCGATCTTCCGGGCGCTAACCCTGACCGGGTGAAGCAACAGCTGGCCGAACTAGACCTCAACGTCGAGGAGTACGGCGGCGACGTCATCTGTGTGCCCGTCTCGTCTAAGACGGGCGATGGGTTGGACACGCTGCTCGAGAACATCCTCGTCGCCGCGGAGGTGCTGGAGCTACGCGCGAACCCGGATCGGGCGGCCCGTGGTACCGTGATCGAGGCGGAGATGGACCGGAACCGTGGCCCGATCGCGACGGTGCTGGTGGAGACCGGTACGCTGCGGGTGGGCGACGTGGTCGTCGTGGGGAAGACCTGGGGCCGCACGAAGGCGATGTTCGACGAGCATGGCAAGCGTATCAAGTCGGCCGGGCCGGGCGAACCGGCGGCGGTGCTCGGCCTCCAGGAGGTGCCGCAGGCCGGCGACGTGCTCAAGGTCGTGTCGACCGACAAGGTGGCTCGGAAGATCGTCGTTCAACTCCAGCGCGAGGCGGAGGCGGCAGCCGCCCATATCCAGCCGCACGTCACGCTCGATACGCTGTTTGGCGCGATCAGCGCCGGCAAGGTGAAGGAGCTGAACCTGATCCTCAAGACGGATGTGCAGGGCAGCATCGAGCCGATTCGCCAGTCGCTCGAACGGCTCAGCAACGATGAGGTGCGGGTGAAGATCATCCACGCCGCATCGGGTGCGGTCACCGAATCGGATGTGATGCTGGCGATCGCCTCCGAGGGGATGGTGATCGCCTTTAACGCGAGCGAAGAGCCGGGCGCGGAACGGCTGATGCAGCAGTCGGGTATCGAGGTCCGGCACTTCAGCGTCATCTACCACATAACCGAGGATGTGGAGAAGGCGCTCGAAGGGATGCTGGAGCCGGTGTACGTCGACGTGATCAAGGGTAAGGCCGAAGTGCGCCAGGTGTTCCAGATGAAACGTAAGGGACAGGTCGCGGGCTGCTACGTCACCGAGGGCACTATCGCGATAGACGACTTGGCGCATCTCTTCAGGGGTGAGGAGATGATAGCCGATACGAAGGTAACCAGCCTGCGCCGCTTCCAGGAAGAGGTTCGTGAGGTGCAGGTCGGCACGGAGTGCGGCTTTACGCTGGAAGGCGTGAAGGATTTCCAAGAGGGTGACCTCGTGGAGTTCTACCGTCGCGAGCGCGAGCGCTAACGCACGATACCCCTCCGTCTGGAGGCTGGGCGTGAGCCGTAGAACTGAACGGATTAACGATCTGCTGCGAGAGGAGATCAGCGATCTTCTCCTGCGCGAGGTGAAAGATCCTCGCATGAGCGGCCTGGTGACCATCACCGAGGTCGATGTCTCTCCTGACCTGCGTCGAGCCAAGGTCTTCGTCAGCGTGCTGGGCACCGACGAAGAGAAGGCCTCCACCTTTCGGGGGCTGGAGGCCGCGGCCCACTTTCTGCAGCGGAAGCTGGGCAAGCGGCTCACGCTCCGGCGCGTGCCGCAGCTCACCTTTCTCTTGGATGATTCGCTGGAGCAAGGCGCGCATCTCCTCAAGCTGCTTGCGGAGGCGCGCGGAGACGCCCCACCGTAGCCTGCGCATGGTCGAAGGCATCCTCAACGTCAACAAGCCGCGAGGCATGACCTCCTTCGCCGTCGTCTCGCTGGTGCGGCGGCTGACCGGCGTTCGCCGCGTCGGCCACGCGGGCACGCTGGACCCTATCGCCGATGGTGTGCTTCCCATCTGCATCGGCCGCCACGCCACACGCATCGTCGAGTACCTGGTGGACGCTCGCAAGGCGTACCGCGCCGTCATCCGCCTCGGCGTCGCTACGGATACGTACGACAGCGAGGGGGAGGTCGTCGCGACCGGCGATCCCAGCGGCGTCACGCGGGCACAGTTGGAGACGGCCCTCCGCCCGTTCGTCGGAGAGATCCAGCAGGTGCCACCGATATACAGCGCCCTGAAGTACCAAGGCCAACCGCTCTATCGCTATGCGCGGGCAGGGAAAACGGTGCCCCTTAAGGCTCGCACCGTCGCCATCTACCGTCTGGAACTTCTCAATTTCGAGTCGCCTCTGGTCGAAATAGAGTTGGAGTGCGGACGCGGCGCGTACGTGCGCAGCTTGGCTTATGACCTGGGCGAACGGCTGGGCTGCGGTGGCCACCTGGAGGGGCTCACTCGCCTCCGCAGCGGGCCGTTCCTTCTGAAGGACGCGATCGGCGTGGAGGAGCTAGAGGAGGTGGCGCGGCATGACGCCTGGCAGGAGGTGCTCTCGGGTGTTGACCGCGTGCTAGAGTCGTGGGACGCTGCGCTGCTTGGGCAGGAACACACGATCGACGTGCGACAGGGACGTTCGCTGGTGCTGACGCCGGCACGACCGGAGGCGGCCGAGGTTGCCCCAGACGCGCTCTGCCGCGCCTATTCGGAGGCGGGAATCTTTCTAGGGATCCTGCGTTATCGGGGCGAAGGGCGCTGGCGTCCTGAGAAAGTGTTTGCAGCGCTGTAAAAAATCATCCGCAAATTCATCGCCAAACTCCCTTGACACCGGCTAAAAAACGGCTATGATGCTACCTAACGAACGTGGCCAGCCGCCGTTGGCAGACATGAGTTAGCTTCAGGCCGGACACGGACGCCGAACCAGGCTCGACGAAGGTCGAACGGTAGTGCAGAGGCGGGAGCGCCACTGCAAGGCAAGAAAGGGAGGTACAACGAATGGAAGCGTATTGTCTCAAGTGCAGGCAGAAGCGGGAGATGCAAAACGCCACGCCGACTACGATGAAGAACGGCAAGCCCGCGACGACCGGTTCCTGCCCGGTATGCAGTACGAAGATGTATCGCATCGGCAAGGGCACAGCCTAAGCAAGACGTTGCATGATTGAACTTGCAGGGGCGGCGCTGCAGCGCCGCCCCTGCCGCATCTCGTCATCCGCGCGATGCAAACTCCCCACATGCAGGCAGCTTAGCTTAGCCTCGCATAGCTGCTTCACCCTCCAGAACAGTCCAGGCGTAGGCAAGCCCGCCATGTTGAGCCTTTCGCTCTCGTCGTTCAGGATAAACTCCGCGAAGCATCTCGTGCATGGTAAAGAAAACTTTACTATTGACGACCGGCGGATCGCCG
>JACZTE010000075.1 GCA_022573935.1 Chloroflexota bacterium | reverse complement strand
AGATCGACTGGTGGTACGTGCCCGTGGGTGACCTCAAAGTGGCCCTCTACGACACGCGAGAAGGCTCTCCCAGCAAGGGGCAGTTGGATGAGCTGTTCCTGGGCGAGCACTATGAAGCGCAGCTCCTGAAGATCCCGGCTGGCGTAGCGCACGGCTGCCGCGCCATCGGCGAGACGGCGCACCTGATCTACATGACCTCAAAGACCTACGACCCTGAGGAAGAGGGCCGCCTCCCTCACGACGACCCGGGCATCGGCTACGACTGGACGGCGCTCCCGCCCATCACCTAGTCGCTGAGGCGGCCGAAAGCGCCAAGCCGCCCTTGCTCTCGCACCGTACCGCGCTGTATTATGTAAGGTAGTTGCGAGCGGAGCACGTCCGAATCGCCTGCCACCAGTCTCGGGCCTCTACTCACGCCGAGGCCGCGCTGCAACCATCCTACCCTACAAAAGCCTCGGCTTCTTCTTTTGCCCGCAGAAGCGCGGCACACATGAATATCCCACGCATGTGAATCATGCAACTAGTCGGCGAGCGATGTCGCCTAGGAGGCCCGCCGTTCTTTGGCGCGAGCCGTCGGGTCGACTGAGCGGCGGCCGGCCCGCTCGTCCTGGTCCTTTCGCCGCTCCTGCTTGGCCGCTTCCAGATCTTCCTGGGCGCGGGACAACAGCGCCTGCGGCGTGTTTGCATCCTCTGGGAAGCAGGTAATAGCGACGCTGAGCGTGACCGGGTTCGGCTCGTCGCTGCCTTCGCTGAAGACTGAGACCGGGGCGAGGCTCGCGAGCAGCCGGGTGATCGTGGTAACCGCCGCCGCGCGATTCGTCTCGGGCAGCAGCACCGCGAAGTCATCGTCTTTGAGACGGGCTACCAGCTCCGGCGGCGAGACGGTCTCCGCCAGCGTGGTGGCGACGGTGCGCAGCAGGCGATCGCCCAGCGACTGCCCGTACGTCTCGTTGAACTGGCCAAAGTCATCGATATCTAGCAGCACCAGCGAGAGGCCGCGGCCATAGCGGCTGGCGCGTGTCATCTCGCTCTCCAGCGCTTGCATAAGATAGCGGCGGCTGTGCACCCAGGTGAGCTGATCGATGTCGCTGAAGCGGCCTACTTCGTCCTGCACCACCAGATCGCGGTAAGCCAGTGTCAGGTGGCCGACCAGCAGCTCCAACGCGCCGACATCGATCTCGTCTTGATCGAAGGCGAAGACGACCATGCCCAGCGGTTCGCTCTCCACCACCATCGGTACCAAGGCCAGCTTGCGCAGGCCGAGCGTCTTCTCCGCCGCCCGCCACTGCTCCTTCGGAAGCGTGCCCTCCATCAAAACCGCCAAGCCGTCCCGTAGCGCCACCTCGCCATCCTCCAGGATCTGGCCCAATTCCTGATTCTGCACCAGCGAGAACTCAAGCGCGGTCAGATCTTCCTGGAAGGCGTCCATCGCCGCGTCCAGACGAGCGTCTGTGCACCCCTCCAGCACCGTCGCGCGCAGGAGCTGCCGTTTACGGTCTAGGATCAGCGGATAAACCAGGACGGCGCCCGTCACGGTGGGCGCCTGCTCCAGAAGCGCGGCCATCATCTCTTGGGCCGTGGCGGTGCTGTGCAAGAACAACGCCAGGATAGCGAGGCCGTGAAGCTCCCGCTCGCGCTCCGTCGTCTCATGACCATCCGCCTTGGCTGTCTGGTCTACCTTCTCGGATGGCGGTGCTTCTTCACCAGACTCTGATGCCTCGCCTTGACGACGCCAGGACTCGCTTACCATCTTCTCTCCCTTAGTCTTCCCGCGCTTGCATGCGGAGGTAGAGTTTGCCGTTATCCTGCGGTATCACCTCGCACTGCCGGTCCATCGCCTTTCCGACGGCGCTGTCGAGCTGCTCGAGATCGAGTTCACCTTCGACCTGCAGCGAGATCACCGGCACGCCGTTGGCATAGCTCACCAGCGAGACTTCCTCTACTCCCTCCACGCCTATCAGAGCGCGGTGTAGCGGCACCAGGTCCACACTCCCCTCGCGATCCTCGACCGTGATGAGGTATCGCTGGGGGAGCAGGTCAAGCCCGCGACGCTCTTCTGCCGGTTCCGCGGGCGGCTCCTCGTCCTTCGACTCTTGCTCGCTCTCGATGCGATCCCAAAGTCGGTCGAAGGCGGAGCGCCCCGCCTCGCCTTTGGCGGGCGGTCCTTGCGCCACATCACCGGTCGCCACATCGCCGGTTGCGCCATCGTCGCCGGCCAAGCAGCGTCGAAGGCGCGCGGCAGCGTGGCTCGCCTCGCTCAGGCTCCGCTCCAAGTCGGCAAGGGCCTGCTGCCAGCCCAACGGCTGGGGAGCTTCGACAGGAGCGGCTGCCTGGAGCTCCTTACTCATAGCTGAGTCCTCTCCAAGAGACCATTCGTGCTCTCCTATGTGATGTTCGGCAGATCGGGCGGTCTCATTGACGCTTCCAGCTTCCTGGCTAGCTTGTTCGCATCGCTCGCTTCCCATACCATGCTCCCGATATGGCACTGGAACACATCGACACCGACTACAAGCTAGAGCACTTCATGGCGGATGGACTGCTACCAGACTTGGCGTTCCTCTACCGTCGCATCAGCGAAGCTACGGTAGCAACCGTGGCGGAGGCGCCACCGGGAAGTGCGGTTGATGTGGGTTCGGGCGCGTCACGAGAGCTTGCGCGGCTAGCGCAGATGGGCTGGCAGACGTACGCCGTGGACCCGTCCGCGCACATGCTGGGCGTCTCGCGACTGTTGCAGGGAGAAGCGACGATCCAACTTGTGCGCGCCATCGGCGAGCGGCTGCCGTTCGCGGACGAATCGCTGGACGTCGTCGCCTGCCAAGCGGCGCTGGATCACTTCGCCGATCGCTACGCCTTCATGGAGGAGGCGGCGCGCGTCGTCAAGCCCCAGGGCCGGGTCATCGTCTCGCTCAACAACTTCGAGGGCTTATCTTGCAAGCTGGGACGGCTCCTCCATCCCCTCGCCCGGGCCTCGCGACTGCACCACTGCGCCGACTGGCCTTGCTGGCAGATTCCGCCCGACCACACGTTCAAGGGGGATTGGCAGGTGGTGCAAGAGCTGGGACAGTCGCGACTGAAGCTGGAGCGCGCCTACGGCGTCTCGCTGCTCTGCATGTTCTACGGCTGGGGCCACCTGCTGCACCGGCTGCCCGACGGTCTGGCGCAGCGGCTGTTGCGGCTCGCGGACCGGATCGCCTACGGCCGGCCGGCCTGGAGCGATGTGATCGTCTCGGTCTGGCGGCCTGTCGCCGGTTAGGCGAGCGAAGCCTCGTAGATGCGGCGCATCTCCTCCGCCCGATCGCCTATCACCCGGGCGAAGATGCCATCCGCCTCCGTCAGCAGCACGCCTGCCGATGATCGCAGCTCCGCCCGCATCTCTAGAAAGCGTCCCCGGTCTCGCGACACCCAGCCGCTCACGGTAAGCTGCTCTCCCAGCGGCACCGGAGCGCGAAAGCGCATCCCAAAGCGAGCGGTCATCGCCCAGGTGCCCTGCTGGTAGACGGCCCAGCCCATCGCCTCGTCCAGCATGGTGGCGACACTGCCGCCGTGGAGCTGGCCCGGATAGCCTTGGAGATAGTCGGGCGGCGTGAACTCGGCGACGGCGCGGCCCTCCTCCAGGCGAAAACGCATCTGCAGCCCCTGCGGGTTCTCGGTGCCACAGCCGTAGCACAAACGGGCCGGGGGCGGCTGCTCAGTCATTCGATATTCCTTCCGATGCCACTTCCGCCGTGCCGCTGATGAGCAGCTCGTCCTGCTGGTTCCGGCACTCGATGGCGTAGGTCAGCGCAGTCTCGCTGCGGGCCTGCTGCGGCTTCGCGCGGGCGGTGATCGTATCGCCGGGCCGGGCGGGCGCGCGAAAACGCACGCGTAGCCTTCCGCTCGTGAGCCACTTCTCGCCGAACGCCGCCGCCATCATCTCCGAGATCGAGGCCAGCACGAGCATCCCGTGGGCGATGGTGCCGCCGAAGGGCGTGGCGCGAGCGAACGCCTCGTCGACGTGGATCGGGTTGTGATCGCCGCTAGCGTCGGCGTAGCGCCCGATCTGCTCCTGGCTAAGGCGCTTCACGACGGGCGCGACGTCCGGGGGGCTCATGCCGGCGCTCCCGAGGAGACATCGGCCGGCGCCAGCACCGTGGTGCGGCCGGTGACAGCGGCGGCAGTCGATCCCGCCGGCGTGATCGCGAACTCGATCACCGAGATGATCAGCCCCGCCCGCTCCGAGCGCTGGGCGATGCCGCCGCTCAGCGTCAGCGCGGCGCCGATGGGCACGCCGGCTCGCGCCTCCATCTCCTGGCCGGTGTGGAGGCTGCCGGCGGGCAGCTCCACCAGCTCCAGCAGCGCGCCAAGGCCGCGAGCGGCCACCGCCAGCGGCGGCGCCAGCCCTCGCTCCAGGTAGAGCCTGTTGGCATCCTCCACAGCCGCGAGGTAGCCCTCGACGTGCTCGGCGGTCAGCTCGAAGTTCGTGTCAGGAAAACGATAGCCCTTGGGGAGGTCTGGCAGAGGAGTGCGGGCGGCGGCCATCGCGAGTTTACGAGGCGGGTTCAGCCATGTACCGGTGGCCCCACGCCTCCAGGTCGGAGAGCGCGTGCGCCAACTCGCGACCCTTGGCGGTGAGCTCGTACTCCACCCAGGGCGGCATGGTAGCGACGATACGCCGGCTGACGATCTCCAGCTCTTCCAGGTTCTTGAGCCGGTCGCGCAACGTGCGAGAGTTACAGCCGCCGACGAGGGTAGCCAGCTCGTTAAAGCGACGTTTGCCCTCTATCAATTCGTAGATGATGTGCGGTACCCACTTCTGCCCGAGCAGCGCGAGCGTCGCGCGAACCGGGCAGTAGGTATCGTCCGCGGTGAAGACGAGCTTGTGTTCGAGCACCATCGTGGATTAGCATACTGTACTTTATCGGGTGGAAACAAGGCGAAAACGGCGCCAACCCACAGTCGAAGGGCGGTCTAAGCTAGCGCGGCGAGCGCCTCCTTGTGGTCGCGCGCCTCCAACGGCGGATTGTGGACGACATAGCGGATGACGCCTGCGGCATCGATCACCACGGTCAGCCGCTCGGCGATGCCGTGCTCTTCGTTCCAGCAGCCGTAGAGGCGGGCCACCTCGCCCTTCGTGTCCGCCAGCAACGAGTGCTTCAGACCCTCTCGCTCCTGAAAGGCCTTATGCGCCCAGGTGCTATCGCGGCTGATGCCGAAGACCTTCGCCCCCTTCGCCTCGAAGGCGGAGAAGTCGTCGCGGATGCCGCACAGCTCGTTGGTGCAGATGGGCGAGAAGTCGGCCGGATAGAAGACGAGCACCACGGGCGCGCCCCGCAGCGAGGAGAGGAGCACCTCCTGATTACTCTCATCCCGTAGTGTGAAATCCGGCGCCGATTCTCCAACGCTTACGTTCGCCATGGTGTTCCGACCTCCCTGTCTACGATCTATAGCTGCTCGCGCTTTACGCGGCCACCTCTACCTCGTTGGTGAGGTAGGCGTGGATCGCCTCGGCTGCCCGGCGGCCATCGGCGAGCGCGGTCACCACTAGGTCCGCCCCGTTCACGCAGTCGCCACCGGCGAAGACGCCGGGGCGGTTCGTTCGCCCGGTCGCCCGGTCGATGACGACTAGGCCTCGCTCGTGCTGCACCTCAGCGTCATCTGATAGCTCCTCGTCAGCGCGGTAGCCGATAGCGACGACGACGGTGCCAGCCTCCACCGTGAACTGCTCGCCCGTCGGCTCCGGCCGCCGCCGGCCCGACTCGTCCGGCTCTCCCAGCCGCATCCGCTCGAACTGCCCCTCCCCCA
>JACZTE010000074.1 GCA_022573935.1 Chloroflexota bacterium | reverse complement strand
ACGGCATCTCGTACGAAATCGAAGCGGGCGAGACGCTGGGACTGGTGGGAGAGAGCGGCTGCGGTAAGAGCGTCAGCGCTCTCTCTCTCTTGCGCCTTATCCCCAACCCGCCCGGCAGGATCGTGAGCGGCGAGGTCCTGTTCGAGGGCGAGGACCTGCTGAAGGTGAGCGACGATGCGATCCGGCACGTCCGCGGCAACCGCATCGCCATGATCTTCCAGGAGCCGATGACCTCGCTTAACCCGGTGCTTACCATCAGCCGGCAGCTTACCGAAGCGCTGGAGCTGCATCTGAAGTTGGACGGCGGCGCCGCCAAGCAGCGGGCGATCCAGTTGCTGGATATGGTGGGCATCTCGGAGGCCGCTGCTCGCATCGACGACTACCCGCACCAGTTCTCGGGCGGCATGCGCCAGCGCGTGATGATCGCGATGGCGCTCTCCTGCAACCCGAAGCTCCTCCTCGCGGACGAGCCTACCACAGCCCTGGACGTGACGATCCAGGCCCAGGTCCTCGAGATCCTCGCCCGCCTCAGCCGCGAGTTCGGCACCGCCGTCATCATCATCACCCACAACCTGGGCGTCGTCGCCCGCTACGCTGACCGGGTGAACGTGATGTACGCGGGCAAGATCATCGAGACAGCCACCGCCAAGTCGCTCTACGCCAACCCCAAGCATCCGTACACCCTGGGCTTGCTGAAGTCCGTGCCTCGGCTCGACCAGGAGCGAAAGAGCAAGCTGATCCCGATCGAGGGTGTGCCTCCTGACCTGATCAACATGCCGCCGGGCTGCTCCTTCTACCCGCGCTGCACCTATCGCGTCGATAAGTGCGCCCAGGAGTCGCCGCCGCTCATCGACGTCGAAGAGAAGCACCGTGTCGCCTGCTGGGAATGGGAGAAGGTAGGGGCCGCCGAGGCCGTGGTGACGGAATGACGACGGAAACTCGGGATCAGGTGCAGGGCACGGCGTCGCAGGGCGAGGTCCTCGTCGATGTGCGCAACTTAAAAGTCTACTTCCCCGTGACCGCAGGCCTCATCTTCCAGCGTAAGGTGGCCGACGTGAAGGCGGTGGACGGCATCAGTTTCCAGATTCGCAAGGGCGAGACGCTGGGGCTGGTGGGCGAAAGCGGCTGCGGCAAATCGACCACCGGGCGCGCCATCCTCCAGCTCTACCGGCCGACGGAAGGCGAGATCAAATTCGGGGAAGTGGAGCTCACCAAGATCAAGGGAGGCGAGCTGCGGCGAATGCGCCGAAAGATGCAGATGATCTTCCAGGACCCGTATGCGTCGCTGAACCCTCGCATGTCGGCCGGCGCCATCATCGGCGAGCCGCTGGCGATCCATGGCTTGGCGAAAGGCAAGGCCCGTCGCGAGCGCGTGGCGGAGCTGATGCGCGTCGTTGGCCTCAACCCCTACTACTCCAACCGCTTCCCGCACGAGTTCTCCGGCGGCCAGCGACAGCGCATCGGCGTTGCCCGGGCGCTGGCCGTGGAGCCGGACTTCATCGTCGCCGACGAACCGGTCTCCGCCCTCGATGTGTCGATCCAGGCGCAGATCATCAACCTGCTGGAGGATCTCCAGGAGCAGTTCAACCTGACCTATCTCTTTATCGCCCACGACCTCTCGGTGGTGCGCCACATCAGCGACCGCGTGGCGGTGATGTATCTAGGGAAGCTGATGGAGCTCACCGACCGCGACGAGCTCTACAAGAACCCGCTGCACCCATACACGAAAGCGCTCCTCTCCGCCGTCCCGATTCCTGACCCCGAGGTGGAGGCCAAGCGCGAGCGCGTCATCCTTACCGGCGATGTCCCCAGCCCCATGCACCCGCCGCCCGGCTGCGTCTTCAACACCCGCTGCCCCATCGCGGGAGACGAATGCCGTGTCGAAATACCGGAGTGGCGCGAAATCTCGCCGGAGCACTGGGTCGCTTGTCATAAGGTGTAAGCGCGGACTGCGTTCTGCCGCGCCTCTTCTCTCCAGTCCGTAGCTGCCAATCGCAGCCGGCCGCACTATTCTCTCAGGCCATATCGGTGTATCTTGATCCGATATGCGTGTCCTCGTCACCGGCGCCAGCGGCAACATCGCCACCGCGCTGATCCCGCGCCTGCTCGAACGCGGGCACACCGTCCGCGGCCTCGTGCGGCCCACGAGCCGCAGCGATCAGCTGGAGGCTTGGGGCGTGGAGCTCCACCGGGGCGACCTCACCGATCGCGAGAGCCTGCGGGGTGTCGCCGATGGGATCGAGGCCGTGTTTCATCTGGGCGGCGCGCTCTGGTCGGCCGACGAGGCCTACCTGCGGCGGGCCAACGTCGATGGCGCTCGCTGGCTGGGAGAGGAGTGCGCTAACGGCGAATCGCGCCGGTTCATCTTCACCAGCTTCCCCCAGGTACTCGGCCCTACCTTCGAGCCGACGCCCGAGGATGCGCCGGCCCGGCCTGTGGGGAACCACGCTCGCTGGAAGCTGGAGGCGGAAGAGCTGCTGCTGGCGCTGCATCGAGAGGGACAGCTAGCCGTCACGGTGCTGCGTCTGGGCACTGTATACGGGCCCGGCATGCGCATCATCGACCTGTACCGGCGTCTCCTGAGGTTACGGGTGATGGCGACGTTCGGCTGGGGGCGCTACCTCACCCACTTCGTCCACATCGAGGATGTTGTGCAGGGGCTGTTGCTGGCGCTGACGAGCGAGCGGTCGGCGGGCCGCGTGTACAACATCTGCGACGACCGGCCGGTGCCGCATCGCACCTTCGTCAACCTGCTCGCCGAGCGGCTAAGCGTCTGGCATCCGTGGCCCGCCCCGGTGCTCGCCTTTCGGGCCGCTGCAACGCTCGCCGTTCTGGCGTCGCGAATCGTTCGCCAGCCGCCTGCGCTCACGCAGGATGTGATCACGATGGCGACGGTACCCTATTGGGCCGACACCTCGCGAGCTAAAGCAGAGCTGGGTTTCGCGCCGAGGTATCCGACGGTCGAAGACGGCATCGGTACCTGCGTTTAGCGTCGGCGCAGCGAACAAAGAAGAGAGCGGGCGAACGCCCGCTCTCTTGCGTTAACGTATGCCGGCCCGGCTACATGGTGCCTTCTTTCACCAGCCCGACGATGTTGCCCTCAGGGTCGCTGAACATGGCGATCTCCGGTCCGCCGGGGATCGTCATCGGCGGCATCGTCGTCTTGCCGCCCAGACTTTCGATCTTGTCCAGCATGGCCTTGAGGTCGGCCGCCTCGACGTAGAAGGTGAGATGGTACTGGCCGTTTTGCCCAGGGCCGATGCCGCCGCCGATGCCGCTGCCGTCGGCTTCGACGACGCCGTAGTTCATCGGGTTGTTTGCGTCGATTTTCCAGTCGAAGGCGCTGCTATAGAAGTCCTGCAGCTTCTGACCATCCTTGCCGAGCACCTCGAAGTGTGTAACCGGGTGAGCCATCGCGTTCTCCTTTCGTCCTAAGCGCTATCCGCGTTCGATATCTTAGGCCGTTACTGGTTGGCCTCCACGGAGCTCTTCAGCGACTGCAGGTTGTCCTTCCAGTGGCTCTCGTGGTCGACGCGCGACTCCTCCAGCTCCGTCGTGAAGCCGGAGTGGAGGAACGATACCTTCGTGTCGCCTTCGACGGGCTCTAGCGTAAAGGTGACGGTCGTCTCCGGGAAGTCCCACTCCTGCCAGCGCTAGCTGAAGGCGAGCCGCCGTGGCGGGTCGAACTCGGTGATCTTGCCACGCGTGCTGAAAGTGCTGCCGTCGTCCCCGGTGCCGCGGAACTCGTACTCGCCGCCGAGCCGGGCGTCGAATGTCACCTGCTTGAACTCCGGCAGAAAGTTCGGAAGCTCCTCAGCGCTGGTGAGCGCGCGGAAGACGCGCTCAGGCGGCGCGTCTATCGTGACCTCCAGGGCGATGGCTCCGGCTACTTGGCTGATGCTGACCATGACTACTCCTTTCGCTTGGCTGGGCGCCCGGCCGGGCGCGCAGCGTCTGTCTCCTCTTCGAGGTATCGCTTGAGCGCGCCCAGCCCCTCTTGCCAGAAACGCTCGTATTCGCGCACCCACGCGCCGACCTGTCGCAACGGTGTGGGGCTGAGCCGATAGAGCCGCTGGCGGCCATGGCGAGTCTCCTTGACGAACCCTCTCCCGCCGCTGCTATGGTCTCGCCGATGCCCCGTGCTACCATGAGCCGAGCTATGGATCGCGAGCACATTCGCAACTTCTGCATCATCGCCCACATCGATCACGGCAAATCGACGCTGGCCGACCGCTTCTTGGAGATCACCGGCCTGATCGACGCTTCGCGTGGCGAGCGGGTGGAGCAGGTGCTCGACTCGATGGAGCTCGAGCGCGAGAAGGGGGTGACGATCAAGGCGAAGGCCGTTCGTATGCCCTATCGCAGCGATGGGGGCGTGGACTACCAGCTAAACCTGATCGACACGCCAGGCCACGTCGATTTCTCCTACGAGGTGTCGCGCGCGCTCGCTGCCTGCGAGGGCGCCATCCTCGTGGTCGACGCGACGCAGGGGATACAGGCGCAGACGATCGCCAACGTCTACGTCGCGCTCGATCACAAGCTCACGATCATCCCGGTGGTGAACAAGATCGACCTGCCCAGCGCCGATGCGGAAGCCGTCGCCCGCCAGGTCTGCGACGTGATCGGCTTCGATCGGGAGAACGTGCTGCTCGCCTCGGCCAAAGAGGGTACCGGTACCCGAGCGCTGCTGGAGGCGGTGGTCGAGCGAGTCCCGCCGCCGGGGGGCGATGAGTCCGCGCCGCTACGAGCGCTCGTCTTCGACTCGAAGTACGATTCCTATAAAGGCGTGATCGCCCACGTGCGCGTCGTCGATGGTGTCGTCGAGGGCGCCGCGCCGCTGCGCTTGATGTCTGCTAAACGCACCGTCGACGCGCTGGAGGTGGGCAGCTTGACGCCTGGGATGAATCCCCTCGGCCGCCTCGCGACCGGCGAAGTGGGCTACGTGGCCACCGGGCTGAAGGACGTGCGCCAGTGTCGCGTGGGCGATACGCTCACCAATGCGGAGCGTCCCGCGGCGGAAGCGCTGCTGGGCTATCGCCAGGCGAAGCCGATGGTCTTCGCCGGCCTCTACCCGACCCAGTCCAACGAATACGCGATGCTGCGGGAGGCGCTGGAGAAGCTCCAGCTCAACGACGCCGCACTCTCCTTCGAGCCGGAGTCGAGCGTGGCGCTGGGGCCGGGCTTTCGCTGCGGCTTCTTGGGGCTGCTGCACATGGAGATCGTGCAGGAGCGGCTGGAGCGCGAGTACGACCTGGAGCTATTGATCACGGCGCCCAGCGTCGAGTACCAGGTGCGGCGCACCAACGGCGAGGAGATCCTCGTCGATAGCCCGGCTGGGCTGCCGCCGCCGACGGAGGTGCAGGAGATCCGCGAGCCGTGGATGGAGATCTCGGTCGTCTGTCCGGACCGCTACATCGGGGTCGTGATGGAGCTGGTCACCGGCCGCCGGGGCGAGTTCAAGAAGATGGAGTATCTGCAGGGAACAGGGGATGAGGAGCAAGGAACGGCGGATGGGGTGCAAAGACTAAAAGGGGAGCAGGCCGTGGGGGCGGGACGAGTCATCCTGCAGTACCACATCCCGCTGTCGGAGATCCTGGTCGACTTCTACGACCTGTTGAAGTCGATGACGCAAGGCTACGCCAGCCTTGACTACACCCTCTCGCATTACGCGGTGGCCAAGCTCGTCAAGCTGGACGTGCTCGTGAACGGCCAGCCGGTCGATGCCCTCTCGCTTATCACCCACGCCGAGAAGGCGCAGTGGCAGGGCCGGGCGTTGGTGCAGCGGCTGCG
>JACZTE010000073.1 GCA_022573935.1 Chloroflexota bacterium | reverse complement strand
CGACGGTCTGGCCAGCCCCACACCTCGGCGCGACGCCTGACTACTCGAAGTCCCAGGTAGCGCCGTCCTTGAACACGCGCAGGATGCGACGCGCCACCACCATGCGGTGCACCTCGTCCGGGCCGTCGTAGATGCGGGCGGCGCGCGCCTCGCGGTACATCGACTCGAGCGGCGTGTCGCCGGAGACGCCGAGGGCGCCGTGCACCTGGATCGCCCGGTCGATGACGTCGTGGAGCACCTTCGCGCCCCAGAACTTGATAATCGAGATCTCCACGCGCGCCTCGCTGCCCTGATCGACCTTGTGGGCGGCGTGCATGGTAAGGAGGCGGGCCGCCTGGATCTCGGCGGCTGAATCGGCGATCCAGTTCTGGATCGTCTGCTTCTCGGCCAGGGTGCTGCCGAAGGCTTCGCGGGAGAGCGCTCGCCGGCACATCAGCTCGAAGGCGCGCTGCGACTGGCCCAGCCAGCGCATGCAGTGGTGGATGCGGCCGGGCCCGAGCCGCTTCTGGGCGATGCGAAAACCGTCGCCGGGCTCGCCGAGCGTGTTGGTAACGGGCACGCGGCAGTCGGTGTAGCGAATCTCGCAGTGCGCGCCCCTCGTCTCGCCCATCACCGGTATCGGCCGCACGATCTCGAAGCCCGGTGTATCGGTGGGGACGATGATCTGGCTCATGCGACTGTGGGGCTCGGCGTCCGGATCGCTCACGCACATGACGATGGCGAAGCTGGCGCCGATAGCGCCGCTGGTGAACCACTTGTGGCCATCGATCACCCACTCGTCGCCGTCGCGGACGGCGCGGGTCCGTAGCCCCGTCGGGTCAGCGCCGGAGACTTCGGGTTCGGTCATCGAGAAGCAGGAGCGGATTTCGCCGGCGACGAGCGGCTTGAGCCAGCGCTCCTTCTGCTCCGGCGTGCCGAACTGGTGGAGGATCTCGGCGTTGCCGGAGTCGGGCGCCTGCGCACCGAACGCGCGAGGAGCGTACGGGCTGCGGCCCAGGATCTCGTTGATGTAGGCATATGCCAGGAAGCCGATGTCCATGCCGTCCGCCTCCGCAGGAAGGTGGGGCGCCCACATGCCCATCGCCTTCGTCTTCGCCTGGAGCTCCTTCATCAGCTCCTCGGCCTCAGCCCCGCCCTCGTGGAAGATGGATTCGTTCGGGTAGATCTGCTCCTCCATGAAGTCGGTGGTCTTCTGACGGAGCTCCTTGATTTCGGGCGAGAGGGAGAAATCGACCATATTGGCACCTCATGCGCTGAACTGCAATCGCGATCCGGCTAGCGGGCGGATTGTACCACAGCGAGCGTTTGTCGTAGCAATTGCACACGTGCACCCGAGCGGCCGGCACCCTTATCAAGCCGAGCTCAGGGGCATCAGCAAGAGTGTTGCCGAGGACGCCAGACAGATGTTGAGCGCCCTGGCCTACTTCGTGAGCTCTTCGCTCACCTGCCAGAGCCGCTGCGCCAAGTCGGTATCGTGAGAGCGGTCGCTCGATTGGGTCTGCTTGCTCTTCGCAAAATACTCGCCCGTTACGCCTTCGACGTCCGGCGAGGACGCGAGATAGATCGATGTCTGCGCGCCCTGCTCAGGCGTGAGCAAGAATGGCCGGGCAACTGCGTGGAACACACGGAAGAGCGCGCCCCAGATGCCGCTGTTGTTGTGGCCAAAGCCCGACCTTATGACGCCCGGATGCAAGCTGTTCGCGGTTACGCCTGTACCCTCCAAGCGCCGCGCCAATTCGTTGGAAAACAGCACGTTAGCGAGCTTGGACTGACTATAAGCAGCAATGCCAGCATACTTGCGCTCGCCGCGCAAGCCGTCGAAATCGATGGCGCCACGCGTGTGGGCGCTAGAGCTGACGTTGACGATGCGGGCCGGCGCTGATGCCTTGAGTAGGTCGAGCAAAAGACTCGTGAGCAGGAAGTGGGCGAGGTGGTTCACGCCGAACGTCGTCTCGAAACCGTCCTTCGTCAATGACAGCTTCGAGTTCAAGGCGCCGGCGTTATTCACAAGCACATGTAGTTGCTGATGCCCTTGCTGAAATTCCGAAGCTAGGCTCCGAACGGCTTGCAGCGAGGCCAGATCCGCGAGCATGAGGTGGACGTTATTGCTACCGCCACTCCTTCGCCTAACGTCCGCCAGAGCGGCTTTGCCTCTCTCGGAATCCCGGCTCACCATGACGACGGTCGCGCCCAGTTTCGCAAGGGCAACCGCCGTCTCCTTCCCAATACCGCCACTGGCGCCCGTAATCAGGCAGGTGCGCCCTTTCATCGAACTGCTCGTCGTCATATGAAACCTCTCGACTAAAAGTCCACCGTCGGTCTGGCATCCAACAATTCTGCCGGGGACGAGTATACCAGGATCGAAGTTACCCCACTACGTGTGTACGCGAATAGAAGGAGTCAGTGTTGAGCCGTTGACGGCGGGTCATTCGGTCCTTTCATAGGAGCCCGGAGATGGCTGACGCGACGTTCGACGCTGTCACTATCTGTGATGGGCACACCGGGATGGCGCCGAGATCCTGCCGCCGGGATAGGCACGCTACTCCTGTCTGGTTGACCACACACCCTGAAGACTATTTCATGAACACGGATTCAGCATAGCGCATCGGCGGCCCTTGCCAGTGGCAGGTTCGACGCGGTATAGTCGATCTATCGAGATCTTCAGCATACGTCCGCTGCGTTTGCCTCTTGCAAGAGCTTCCTACGTTTCGTACCGGTCGTCGAGAAGAATAGCCCGACGAAAGGTACACTCTTGACAAGTTTCCGAGACTACCAGCTCCACGCCTCATCCTTACACGCACTCGCCAAGATGGACGTCGAAACACCGACGCAGATCCAGGCGGCGGCCATCCCGCCGCTCCTCGAGGGCCGCGACATGATCGGCCAGGCGGCCACTGGCTCCGGCAAGACGCTCGCCTTTGGCCTACCGCTCGTCCAACGGCTAGACGCCCGACAGCCACTCCCGGGAGCGCTGGTCATCACGCCCACGCGTGAACTCGCGCAGCAAGTCGCCGGCGTGCTATCGGAACTCATCGCCCGGACCGACCTGCGGCTGGTCACGATCTTCGGCGGGCGGTCGATCGGCCCGCAACAGGAAGCGCTCCGGAAAGGCGTGCAGATCGTCGTAGCCACTCCGGGCCGGCTCGTCGACCTGCTTCAGCGGGGTTCGCTGCGCCTCGACAAGATACATTACCTAGTGCTCGATGAGGCGGATGAGATGCTCGATCGGGGCTTCGCGCCGGACGTCGAGCGCATCCTGTCCGCGACACCGCGCGAGCGCCAGACGGCGCTCTTCTCCGCGACGACACCCGCCTGGGTACACGGGATCTCGTCAAAGTACCTGCGGGATCCCGTCGTGATCGAGCTGGGCGCAAACGAGGACGTGGAGCCGGATATCGACCACGTGGTCTACGAGATCTGGCGCGAGGACAAATTCACCGTCCTCTGCCGCCTCCTGGACCAGCCGACGCAGGGCTCTACGCTGATCTTCGGGCGCACCAAGCACGGCGTGCGGAAGCTGGGCGTTCGGCTTGAGCGTCTGGGTTACACAGTGGGTGTGCTCCAGGGCAACTTGAGCCAACAGCAGCGCGACCGCGTGCTACGCGACTTTCGGGCCGGCAAAATGCCGATCCTGCTGGCGACCAACGTCGCCGCGCGTGGACTGGACGTTCTCCACATCGAACGAGTGATTAACTACGAGCTGCCGGAAACGCACGACCTGTTCACGCACCGAGTGGGGCGCACCGGCCGCATGGGGCGGTCCGGCCGCGCTATCACGCTGCTCGGTCCAGGCGACCTGCCGAAGTGGCACGAGATCGAACGCGGTCTGGGCCGCAAGCTGCCCCGCATGACACCCGAAGGGGAGGTCATCGCCACCCCGGCCACCCGGCCGTCGAGGCGGCGCAGCCGCTCGTTCGGCTGGCGCCCTGCGAGCGCCCGCGCTTCTCGCTAAAGCCACGCCCCTCGCCCGAACCTCTCGACCTTAGAGCACAGAGCCTCGAAGCCGCACGCGCGGCGTGGAGGCAGTCCTGCTCGCCGGCATTACGGCGGCGATGCCATGCTCGACCTGTATGTCGCAGGCTAGGCAAGTAGGTGGTCTGGCCTGACGATAGCCCTCAGATCGCCTTGCAAGACGCTCGGCGAACGGGGCCAAGTCGCCCAACCTCCATTGGGCGACAGATAGTCGTGCTATCACCCTAAACAGCCGTTGGCTGGAACCGCGACATGGCGTTAACCTGGGCCAGGACCGACCCCCGGAGGGAGCGTCCGCAGCGGAACTGGCCGCGGTTGAGTAGTCGGTGGCGTTAACGGAGGCGAACCTCAACCGTGTCACTCGAAACGTGGAGGAGCTCCTCGTTGGATGATCTACGATCAGCTCCGTGAGCTGAGGCGTCTCGCCGTCATTCTGGACAGCGGCCACAACACGTTCGCCGACGCTTGCGCCCAGATCAAGGCGCTGGGCGGCCTGTCTCGCTGAAAATGACTCAGTGCTCGCACCGGAATACATTGCGGAGCGGTTCCCGGGGCTGCTCGCCGACTATCGGAGCGATCAGTAGGACCAGGCGAAGACGGGTCGCAGCTAGACGGCCCCGCTTAGAGTTGCCTCGATCTCACACAGGCGACGCCACATAGCAACTTGCTGAACGGTAGTTCGAGTTCGCCGACTGATCCAGCGAGCGAGAGTAGTTCAGTGGTTGAGCTCCTGCCCTCCAAACATTTTCCCCTCAGCGCTGTGCTTGACGACTAGGCACCCGAGCAAAAGGCCCGTAGTTATCAGCTATTCTCCGAGTTGTCTCATTAAACACTACGGTAGGAACCGCATGACACGGATCGCCCCGTCACGCCGCCGATGATCAAGGCTTGCCTAAGAAGCCTTCTGGGCGGCCTTTTATGAAAGTATCGCAAATCCCCTCGCAGAGTGCCGCCTCGTGAACCTGAACGGATCGACTATGCGGACTCAGGACTCGAATGAAAGCTGGTCGCCGATCTCTGTCTTAGCCTTCACGATGGTCCCGCAAGGTAGTTCGATGACGGAATGAGCGCCCCGGAGCATCCCGCTCACCCGAAACGGCTTGAGCGCGAAGACTACCTTGACCACTCGTCGTGCTCCATCGAGGTAGATTACATCGATAGCGAAGCGCATGAACGCCGTATGGACCGAGGTGCAGGGATCAAGCAACAGCGCCTCGCCCGGCTCCAGCGACGAGCGCCCTAAGAGGCCGACGAGACGCAACCGGAAGCTATGCGCGTGGCGCGCAGCATCGGCTACCTCCGTGCCGCGCGTTGCGTTGCGTATCCGCATCGCCTCCGACCTTCTAGTGCCCCAAGTACGCTCCGACAACGCTATCGAACGCGTATGTATCTCACGGCAAACACCGTCATCCCAGCCAGCGAAGCGGCGAACATTGCGCCGATGAGAGTCCAGAGGCCGCCGTTCGCGTCGCTGCCACCGGTGCCACCCGCAACGCCGGTTTCGGGCGGCAACACCTCCGATAGTGGCGTGTTCGTGGCTGTAGACGGCACCGGCGTGTCTGTCGGCGTCGACGTTGGCGCCACTATCGTTGGAGAGACTTCGGAGAATGGCGTCTCAGTCGGTGTCGCTGTTGGCACCACCACCGTCGGGGAGACTTCGGAGAATGGTGTCTCAGTCAACGTCGGCGGCGGTGTGACCGGCGTTGATGTCGGCGTCACCGGCGTCGCGGTCGGCGTCACCGGCGTCGCGGTGGGCGTCACCGGCGTCGCGGTCGGCGTCACCGGCGTCGCGGTCGGCGTCACCGGCGTCGCGGTCGGCGTCACCGGCGTCGACGTTGGCGGCGGTGGCGGCGG
>JACZTE010000072.1 GCA_022573935.1 Chloroflexota bacterium | reverse complement strand
GTATATCTGTGTCCATCAGTGGCCATCCGATCATTGATTGCATCTGCGTGTTGCTGTGTTCATCAGTGGCTATCCAATCATTCCAAATATGCTCGCAGCGGCTGGACGGTGTAGGTCTGGACGCCGGCGAGCAGGGCGTCCGTCGCCGCGCGCGCGGTGTCGAGGCTGGTAAAGCAGGGGATGCGCTGTTCGACCGCCGCCCGGCGGATGTGGAAGCCGTCGCGCAGGGTGCCAGTCACCCGCCCCTCCGGAATGTTGATCACGCCGTCGACTGTCCCATCGTGGATCACGTCCACCACGTTGGGGTGGCCCTCGCTCAGCCGCTTGGTCACCTGCTCGACGGGCAGGCCCAGCGCATCGATCATTGCCGCCGTGCCCTCGGTGGCGTAGAGGCGGAAGCCGGCCTGGGCGAGCCGGCGGATGATCGGCGTCGCCTCCTGCTTGTGCTTGTCCGCGATGCTGAGCAGCACCGCGCCGCCCGGCGGCAGCGCCAGCTCCGCCGAGAGGAGCGCCTTCGCCAGCGCGGCGGGGAAGTTCTTGTCCACGCCCATCACCTCGCCCGTCGATTTCATCTCGGGCCCTAGGTAGGTGTCGACCCCGCCCAGCTTCGCCATGGAGAAGGCGGGCGCCTTCACCGCGACGAGCGATTGCTTGGGCCAGAGGCCGCCCTGGTACCCCTGCTCGCGCAGCGACTTGCCCAGCATGACGTGGGTCGCCAGCCGGACGAGTGGCACGCCGGTGACCTTGGAGATGAACGGCACCGTGCGGCTGGAGCGGGGATTGACCTCCAGCACGTAGACGTCGGAGGCCTCCTTGGAGCGGACGATGACGAACTGTGTGTTCATCAGGCCATCGACCTGGAGCGCCAGCGCGATGCGCTCGGTGTAGTCGACGACGGTAGCGATCTCTTCGTCCGTCAGGTTGATCGGCGGGTAGACGGCCATCGAGTCGCCGGAATGGACGCCTGCCCGCTCGATGTGCTCCATGATGCCGGGGATGAGCACCTCTTGGCCGTCGCAGACGGCGTCCACCTCCACCTCGCGCCCTTCCAGGTACTTGTCGATCAGGATCGGCTTGTCGGGGGCGGCTGCTGCGGCGGCGGCGACGTACCGTTTCAGCTCGTCGGCGTTCTGGACGATCTCCATCGCTCGGCCGCCCAGCACGTAGCTGGGGCGCACCAGGACCGGGTAGTGGATGGCTTCGGCGGTGCTGATCGCCTCCTCGATGTTGGTGATGGCGGCGCCGGGCGGCTGCGGGATCCCCAGCTTCGCGAGGAACTCCTCGAAGCGGCGGCGGTCCTCCGCCATGTCGATCGCCTCCGCGCTGGAGCCCAGGATCGGCATCCCTGCCATGTGGAGGGGGCCCGCGAGGTTGATCGCGGTCTGCCCGCCGAACTGGACGATGGAGGGTGGCGGTGTCTCGTCGCCCTCGCCGGTCTCGTTGTCGAGAATATCGCGCACTGATTCCTCATCCAGCGGCTCGAAGTAGAGCCGGTCCGACGTATCGAAGTCGGTAGACACCGTCTCGGGGTTGGAGTTGGCGATGAGGGCGTGGTAGCCGGCCTCCTGTAGCGCCCAGACCGCATGGACGGAGCAGTAGTCGAACTCGATCCCCTGGCCGATGCGAATCGGCCCGCTGCCGATCACCAGCGCCTTCTTGCCCGCGAGCGGCTTCGCCTCGTTCTCCTCCTCGTAGGTGCTGTAGAAATAGGGCGTGGCGGCTTCGAACTCGGCCGCGCAGGTGTCCACCATCTTGTAGACGGGCCGGATACCCCACTGGAGGCGGGTCTGGCGCACCCGCTCCGGCAGCCTGTCGGCCAGGACGCCTATCTGCTCGTCCGAGAAGCCGAGCCGCTTCGCCTCGCGCAGCAGCTCCGGCGACAGCTCCTCCGCCAGCAGCCGGCGCTCCATGGCGACGATGCGGGCTAGCTTCTGGAGGAACCACGGGTCGACGCCGGACGCGCGGGCCAGCTCGAGCGGTTCGGCGTCGCGGCGGAGGGCGGCCATCAGCCGCCAGAGGCGGTCGTCGGTGGCCGGGAGCGGCCTGTCCCAGGTCTCGTCCTCTCGCCATCTGGGATCCTCCCACAGCAGCGAGCGGCCGCCCTGTTCCAGCGAGCGCACCGCCTTCTGCAATGCGGCCTCGAAGGTGCGGTCGCTGGCCATCACCTCGCCCGTCGCCTTCATCTGCGTACCCAGCTCGCGGTTGCCCAGGGGGAACTTGTCGAAGGGCCAGCGCGGTATCTTGACGACGACGTAGTCCATCGCCGGCTCGAAGGCGGCCGTGGTCTTCTGCGTGACGGCGTTGGGGATCTCGTCCAGCCGCTTGCCGACGGCGATCTTGGCGGCGACGCGCGCGATAGGATAGCCTGTCGCCTTCGACGCGAGCGCGGAGCTGCGCGAGACGCGGGGGTTGACCTCGATGACGAAGTACGGCGGGTCGCCTTCGCCCTTGGGCGGCGCCCAGCCAGCGATCTCGGGGCGCGGCGCAAGGGCGAACTGGACGTTGCAGCCACCTTCTACGCCCAGTGCGCGGATGATGCGCAGGCTGGCCGAGCGCAGCATCTGGTACTCCTTATCGGAGAGGGTCTGGCTGGGCGCGACGACGATGCTATCGCCCGTGTGCACGCCCATCGGGTCGAAGTTCTCCATGTTGCAGACGATGATGCAGGTGTCGGCGCCATCGCGCATCACCTCGTACTCGATCTCCTTCCAGCCGAGCAGCGAGCGCTCGACTAGCACTTGGCCGATAGGGCTGGCGGCGAGCCCGCTCGACACGATGCGCTCCAGCTCCTCCATCGTCGAGGCGAAGCCGCCGCCCGTGCCGCCCAGGGTGTAGGCCGGGCGCACGACCAGCGGCAAGCCTATCCGCTTGGCGGCCGTTCGCGCGTCGCTCAGCGAGGTGACCGTCGTGCCCTCGGGCGCAGGCTCGCCGATCTCGGCCAGGAGCCGGCTGAACAGATCCCTATCCTCTGCCATGCGGATCGTCTCCAAAGGAGTTCCCAACATGCGCACGCCGTATTTATCCAGTACGCCTGCCTCGGCCAGATCGACGGCCAGGTTGAGGCCGGTCTGCCCGCCCAGCGTTGGCAGCAGGCCGTCCGGCCGCTCCCGCTCGATGATGCGGGTGATCAATTCGACCGTGAGCGGCTCGATATAGACGATGTCGGCCACGCCCTCGTCGGTCATGATCGTCGCGGGGTTGGAGTTGACCAGAACGGAGGTTACGCCCTCCTCGCGCATCGCCTTGCAGGCCTGGGCGCCGGCGTAGTCGAACTCCGCCGCCTGGCCGATGACGATGGGCCCGGAGCCGATGATGAGCACCTTGGCGGGCTTAGTCATTCGGATTGAGTTCCCTAACGGCCGACTTCAACTCAAGAAACCTCGGCAGGGTAGTGCGAGTCTTTCTATCGTTACCCTAAACGGAGTACTATCTGTCCATGAAGGACGAGACGCGCACGTGGGTAGAAATTGCAGAGAGCGATCTGGAGATGGCGAGCGTTGCGCTGGAGAAGGACTTCTATCAGCACACCGTCTTCTGCTGCCAGCAATCGATCGAGAAGCTAATGAAAGCGATCTGGACGGAGCGGCACGGCGTGGGTACGCACCCTCGAGTTCACAATCTAGTGAAGCTTGCCGACGGGCTTGACCTGGATGTGCCGGCCCAGTGGCGCAATCTCGTAGTGGACCTGACAGATCAGATTTTCCCGAGCCGCTATCCCGAGGCTGGCTGGCAATACGAGCGGGAAGTTGCGGAGGAGTACTATAATACGACTCAGGAGTTATTTGCGTGGTTGCGACAGCTACTGACCTAGAGAAGATCATCTCTGCATTCGTTGCTCTACTCAGTAGCGTTGTGCGAGTCGAGGCTTTAATTCTGTACGGCTCGTATGTTAACGGATCTCCGGATGAGTGGAGCGACATCGACATCGCCGTCGTCTCTCCGGAATTTGAAGGACTCGTCATGTGGGAACGACAGCGCATCATCTCCCGCGCTACGGTAGACCGAGATCCGAGCCTAGCTCCCATCGGCTATCCATCCAGCGAGTACCACAACCCAGGCAGGCACTCCTTCCTGCGCGAGATCATCCGCACCGGTAAGGTGGTCTACCAAGCTCCTTCGGGCTGACATCAGCTTCACCGCCGCCGCACCGCGCGCTGGCGAGGGCGAGCGGAAGGCGCCCCTAGCCCGCCCAGCCGGCCGGCGATGCCGAAGCCGACGGCGAAGGTGGCCGCCATCGGTCCGATGACGCCGGCGTATGTCGGCAGGGGCGCGACGACGACCAGCAGCGCCATCAGCGCCAGCCCTACGCCGGCCACGGCGAAGCCCATCGCGTAGCCGGGCCACTCCGTGATCCAGTCCGAGGCGAGCGGCCAGGCCGTGTAGAAGAGCCCCAGGGAGAGCGTCGTGGCGAAGACGGCGCTCGCCCAGGAGAGCAGCCAGAACGCGAGCGCCTTCTGCCATTCGCCGTCCAGGGCGAAGACGATGCCGCCCGCGACGCCCGCCACCAGCAGCAGCGGCAGCGCCAGCGTCGCCATCGCCGAGATGCAGAGCGCGCCGTACGCGACGCGGCCGATCGGGTCGATGCGGCGGATCATCGGCCGCCCTCAGTCATGTTCCTCGTACAGCGGCAGCTCGAAGGTGACCTCCGGGTTGTAGATAGGCACCAGCGCGCCGATGCTCGACAGGAAGGCGAGGGCGGGCTCGTTCTTGTCGGGCAGCCGGCCGCGGATGCGCTTGAACCCCTTGTCGCGCGCGAAGCCGAGCGCGTACTCGGCCAGCGCGGTGCCAAGCCCGCCGCGCCGATGCTCCGCGAGCAGCCATACGCCTAACACGGCGGTGTCGGGCTCGTGCGTGTCGAAGTCGATCGCGCTGAAGCCGATGGCCCGTGCGTCCTCGAGCAGGCAGAGGAAGATGCAGCCCTCGCCGCCCTGACGCGTGAGCCAGGTGCGCACACGCTCGGGCGTCGTCGGCCCGTCGAAGCCGGCCGGGTTCGGCTCCTCGACGACGGTGTTGATGATCGCGGCGATCGCGTCGGCGTCATGGATCGTCGCTTGGCGATAGCTTGGTTCGCTCATGGCTGCTTCCCTTCCTCCACCAGCTCCAGGAACTGTTCGAACAGGTAGCGGTTGTCGTGCGGGCCGGGCGATGCTTCCGAATGGTACTGGATGGTGAACGCTGGCAGTTCGCGGTGGCGGAGGCCCTCGCAGGTGCCGTCGTTCAGGTGGACGTGGCTAACTTCGACGGCGGCGGGCAGGCCGTCCGGGTCGATGGCATAGCCGTGGTTCTGCGCCGTGATCGTGACCCGCTCGCTGGCCGTCTCGCGTACCGGGTGGTTCGCCCCGCGGTGGCCGAACTTGAGCTTGAAGGTGGAGGCGCCCCAGGCGCGGGCGAGCACTTGGTGGCCGAGGCAGATGCCGAAGATGGGCGTTCGGCCCAGCAGCCCCTGCGCCGTCGCGACGGCGTAGTCGAGCAGCGCCGGGTCGCCCGGGCCGGGCGAGAGGACGACGCCGTCCGGCCGCAGCGACAGGATCTCGTCGGCGCTGGTCGAAGCGGGCACGGCGGTGGCGCGGCAGCCCAGCCCGCGCAGGATGCGCAGGATGTTGTGCTTCACGCCCAGGTCGAGGACGACGACGTTGTGCTTGATACGGCGGCCGCGGCCTCGCCAGGTGAACGGCTCGCCGGCGCTCACCTCGCGCACGAAGTCGCTGCCCTCGTAGCGGGGCGCTTCGCGCAGGCGGGCGAGGGCCTGCTCCGGCTCCTCGCGGGTGATCGCGCCCATCATCACGCCGGCCGAGCGCAGCCTGCGGGTGAGCGCGCGGGTATCGACGCCCTCGATGGCGGGGATGCCGGCCGAAGCCAGGTAGTCGTGCAGCGTGCCCTCGCTGCGCCAGTGCGATGGCAGGTCGCAGGCCTCGCGCACGACGAAGCCGCGCACCTGCACCCGGCGCGAC
>JACZTE010000071.1 GCA_022573935.1 Chloroflexota bacterium | reverse complement strand
CCTCTGCGGCCGTCATCAGCTTGCTAGCGTATCGTTTGCGCCAGTTCACACTTCGTCCTCCGCGGCGGGGGCGTAGCTAGGATACGGGGCGGGAGGGGGAGTGGGCAAGGGTAGCCGCGTCCGGCAGCAGCTCCGCCAGGCGGGCGCGGAGCTCCGGGCAGTCGCGGGCCGAGGGCAGCGCTATCTGCTCCGACGCGCCGTCCAGCGTGTGCACCGTCAGGCGCACCTTGTCGTCGCCGGGGTAGTCGCCGAGCGCGTCCAGCAGGCGCTGGAGCCGCTCGCGGTCGGCGTCCTCGTCCTCCGTTTCGCGCAGCTCCAGGCGTAGCGCCGAGGACTGGTTGCTGGTCGCGGGTTGCGGGTCGCTGGCGGGAGGGTCGTGGGTCGCGGGTTGCGGGTCGGGGGAGGTCTCGCCAGCCGGCGGTTCTGGGTTCTGGGATCTTGGTTCTTCCGCCGGTTCCTCGTTCCTTGTTCCTTGTTCCTTGGTTAGCCACGCCGGAGGCTGGAAGTCGCCGCTCTCGTCGGGCTGGTAGAGCTCCACCTGCTGCGCGGCGACTTGGAGCCGGCCCCTGCGCTCGCGCACGCGCACGTCGAGGACGACGATGTTGCCTTCCATCCAGTAGTCCTGTGTGCGCTCGAAAAGCTCTGGCCAGACGGTAACCTCGACCATGCCCGAGAGGTCCTCCACTTCGGCGGCGCAGAAGGCGCGGCCGGCCTTGGTGTAGAGGCGTCGTGTGTTGCCGACGATGCCGGCCAGGGTGGCCACGCGGCCCTTCGGCGGCAGCGCCTTCGCAGCGGTGTCGTCGCTCTCGCCGTTCTGGCTATCGGCGGCGACCTCGGCGCAGACGGCGGTGACGAGGGGGGCCAGCACGCCCGCTGCGTCTTTGAACGGGTGCTCCGAGGCGTAGACGCCCAGCAGCTCCTTCTCCCAGGCGAGCTCCTCGCGGCGGGGAACGGACGACTGCTCCAGCTCCAGCGCGGGCATGGGCGTGGCGACCTCATCGCCGAAGAGGTCGAACATCGTCGACTGGCCCGACTCCTTCAGCCGCTGCTCGCGTTGCGCGAGCGAGACGAGCCGATCGAGGTTCGCCAGCAGCGTGCCCCGGTCGCCGAGCGCACCCAGCGCGCCCACTTTCGCCAGGCTCTCCAGCGCTCGCTTGTTGACCGACTTCAGGTTGATCCGCCGGCAGAAGTCCTCGACTGAGGCGAAGGGGCCGTTCTCGTTTCGTTCCGTGACGATGTTCTCGGCGGCGCCGGCGCCGACGTTTTTGATGTCCTGCAGGCCGAAGCGGATCGTCTGGCCGCTGTCCTTCTCCGACGTGAGCGCGAAGCTGGCCTCGCTATGGTTGATGTCGGGCGGCAAGACCGCGATGCCCAGCCTGGCGCACTCGGCGAAGGCGGCGGCGATGCGCGGGTGGCTGCCCGACGGATGGCTGGCCGCCAGCGCGAGCAGTGCCGTCAGGTACTCGGCCGGGTAGTGTGCCTTGAGGTAGGCCGTCTGGTAGGCGATGGTGGCGTAACAGACGGCGTGCGCCTTGTTGAAAGCGTAGCCGGCGAAGGGCAGGATCAGCTCGAAGATCTCCTGCGCCTCCCCTTCGGAGTAGCCGTTTCGCTTCGCGCCTCTGACAAACCGGTCGCGTTCGGCGCGCATCACCTCCGGAATCTTCTTGCCCATCGCCTTGCGCATGACGTCGGCCTCGCCCAGGGTGTAGCCGGCGAATTTCTGGGCGATGAGCAGCACCTGGTCCTGGTAGGTGATGACGCCGTAGGTTTCGTCCAGGGTGCTGGCCAGGTCGGGGTGTGGGTAGGAGACGGGCTCCAGGCCGTGCTTCACTCGGCAGTAGGTGGGGATGTGCTGCATGGGGCCCGGCCGGTAGAGCGCCACCATGGCGGCCAGCTCGGAGATGCTGTTCGGCTTGAGCTCTTGGATGTGCCGGCGCATGCCGGCCGATTCTAGCTGGAAGACGCCGAAGGTCTCTCCCTTGGAGAGCATCGCGTAGGTCTTCCGATCGTCGTCGGGGAGCTGCTGGAGATCGATTTCGACGCCGTGGCCGGCGCGAATGAGATCGACCGCGCGGCCCAGGATCGTGAGGTTGACCAGCCCCAGCAGGTCGAGCTTGAGCAGGCCGATCTCCTGCACCTGTTGCATCGCGTACTGGGTGGTGGGGATCGCCTCGGCCTCCTGGTCGCCGCGTTGGGGCCGCTGGAGCGGCACATGCTCCACCAGCGGCTCGCGTGAGATGACCAGCCCGGCGGCGTGGGTGCTGGCGTGGCGGGCGACGCCCTCCAGCCGGCGGGCGGTATCGATGAGGCGTCGCATCTGCTCGTCGGCGTCGTAGATCGAGCGCAGCTCGGGGCTTTCGTCCAGCGCCCGTTCGATGGTGATGCCGAGTGTGGCGGGTATCAGGCGGGCGGCGCGGTCAGCGTCGCCGTAGGTCATGCCCAAGGCGCGGCCGACGTCGCGGATCGCCGCCTTCGCCCCCAGCGTGCCGAAGGTGATGATCTGGGCTACGTGGTCGTGCCCGTATCGTTCGGCGGCGTAGCGGATCATCTCGTCACGCCGGTCGTCCGCGAAGTCGAAGTCTACGTCTGGCATCTCACGCCGCTCTACGTTGAGGAAGCGCTCAAAGACGAGGCCATACGCGAGCGGGTCGATGTCGGTGACATCCAGGCAGTAGAGGATGAGGCTGGCGGCGGCCGACCCGCGCACGCCCATGGGAATATCGCTGCGCCGGGCGAACTCGGCGAAGTCGTGGACGACCAACATGTAGTTCGTGAAGCCGGTCTCCCGCACCACATCCAGCTCGTACTTGAGGCGGCGGCGCGCCTCATCGGTGACCGGGTCGAAGCGGCGTTTCAGGCCCGCTTCGCAGAGCTTGGCCAGATGCTTGTCGGCCGAGCGGCCTTTTGGCAAGTCGGCGTCCGGCAGGTAGAGGCGGCCGAACTCCAGCTCCAGGTCGCAGGCATCGGCGACGCGTTGGGTGTTGTCCACGGCCTCCGGCAGCTCGGCGAAGCGGGCGCGCACCTCGGCCTCGGCCTGGATGTAGTAGACGGGCGCGTTCATGCGCATCCGCTTCTCGTCCATCACCGAGGAGTTGGTGCCGATGCAGAGCAGGATGTCGTGGTCGGGGGCGTCCTCGGGCGAGATGTAGTGGCTATCGACGGTAGCGACGAGGGGTATGCCGGTCTCGCGGGAGATCGCCACCAGCTGCTTGTTGGCCGCTGTTACCTCCGCTAGCCCGTTCTCCTGGAGCTCGAGGTAGTAGTCGTCGAAGACATCGCGAGACCAGTTCGCCAGGGCGGTGGCGTCTTCCGTGCGGCCCTCCGAGAGCAGGCGATGCATCTCGCTGGAGTTGCAGCCGGAGAGGGCGATGAGGCCGGCGCCGTACTGCTCCAGCAGCTCTCGGTCCACGCGAGGCTTGTAGTAGAAGCCCTCCAGGTTCGCTTTGGTGACCAGCTCCATCAGGTTGTGGTAGCCTTGCTGGTTGCGGGCCAGCAGCGTCAGGTGGTACGGCGATTTCGCCTGCGGGTCCTTCGAGCGGCGGTCGCCCGGGGCGACGTACGCCTCGACGCCGATGATCGGCTTGATGTCGCGGGCGCGGGCCTCCCGATAGAAGTCGATGACGCCGTAGAGCGCGCCGTGGTCGGTAATGGCGCAGGCTTCCTGCCCCAGCTCGCGCACGCGATCGAGCAGCTGCGGGATGCGCGAGAGGCCGTCGAGGAGGCTGTATTCGGTGTGTAGGTGTAGGTGCGTAAACATCTGAGCGTTTATTGTGAGTCCAGCACGGTCATTATAGCAGTGCGAGGCCGCTCAGAGCGGCCCGCTTATGTTCAAATGCGGAAGAATGTGAGGTCGGCCTACTCAGTGGCCAGGGCGCGTCGAGCAAGGGGACGCCACTTAGGTTGTGCACGCCGGATCAGGATGCGGCCGGATGAGTCTAAGGGACGCTCTCTGGCGCGCGGTTGCGGTTCTTCTTCACGAACTCTTCGATGCGCTCCTGGTCGAACTCGTCGAGAAGGTCGATCTTGCCCCAGGAGGTGAGCGCAATTCTGGACGACATTCCGGAATAGGGCGCAAGGATTACCTTGGAGTTATAGCTTCCTGTGATGGAGCGTAACTGCTGGATCAGATCCCGGCATGCGGTTGGGCAATTGTACTGCACCAGTACGCCGCCGTGCTCCAGGGCGTGTACCTGGAGTATCTCCGACACCTCACGCTGCTCGCCCCAGCTTGGCACTTCTGATGAATGTGACCCTGATGTGGGAGGAGTGGTTGAGTAGCCATCGCGTGGCACACCGGAATGGTCGCCAGCGCCGGATGTCGAGACACTTTCACCGGGTCTCGGCTGGAGAACGGCGAACCAGTACGCGAAGGCGAGGCCAGCCACGCCGATCAGGCCCAGCACACCCATGCCCGCCATCCGGATGCGGCGGCGGAAGCGTTCCCGATCTTCCTGAAGCCCCCGCTCCTCGCGCCGTTGCATGCGCCGGAGCCGCTTCGCCTCCTTTTTCTCCCGTTGTTCCCTGCTAGGCATCGATCTCGCTCGGCTTCCTAGGCGGGGGGCCCTAGTTTCCAGCGCGCCCGCAGGCGCCATTCGTTATCACGGGATGACGAAGCCCTAGGGTGAGGCGGAAGCGCTGGGAGCTGCGACGCCGGGCGCGTCCACGATCCGCTCCGCCTGGAGGACGACTCGGTCGCGATAGTGGCCATCTTCGCGGTCGAAGGTGCCGCCGCAGGTGATCAGAGTAATGATCTCCTTCTCCGTTGCCGAGACGATCTCGCGGAAGTCGGAGCTGCCGGAAACCTGTCGCCTGGAGATCACTTCATACTCGTAAACGGTGCCGTCTTGTAGCCGCACCTCGATCAAGTCGCCCATCACCATGTTCTTCAGATCCCAGAAGACGGCGCCCCCGGGCCCGCCGCAACCACCAGGGCTGTCACAGCGGCATCCCTGGGACCCCAGGTTGAACCAGTCGACGTGGCCTGAGAAGACAGCGTTGCTGCCGAAGCCCGGGTACGAAGTGAAGTCGTACCAGGCCACGTCGCACGGCTCATCAGGGCTCTCCATGACGTTGTCCTCGTCGAGGCCTAGGACGATGACCGGTGCATCGACGCCATATTTGGCGATGAGGACACGCTCGATAGGCGAATCGCTTGGTAGTTCGACTGCCAATGTGGGCGTTGGTTGCGGCGTGAGCACGGCATTGGGATCGCCGAACGCTACCGACTCACCCGGCCCCTCAAAGCTATCGCCACCGAAGGCGTCGCTGAGGACGAGGACAAAGAGGACGGCCGACGAGAGCAGCATGACTACCCCCACGGTCAGCGCGATGAGGGAAAGCCGGTTCCAGCGGGCATTGCGCCGCTTGTCGCCACCGTCAACGGGGAATGTCATGTCGTACCTCCCTGCCGTAGCGTCTCACCACATGAACGGCATATCGCTCTATCTATGACACATCGCCGGCTGCGACGACGTATCCGTGATCACAGATTCACGGTCGCATAGCAGTAGGAGCGGGCCGACACACGCCCTTACTAGTTATCGATCCTAACAAGGGCACCCTGAAGGATCAAGGCTGTTCGATACCACGTTGAGGCCGCCGCATCACTCGTGTTAGCATGACAACGAGATGATGAGCGAGACCGCAACGAACGGAACGACGGATCTGGAAGCCCGGGTCGACCGGGTGCTGGACGAGATGCGCCCGTACATCCACTCCCACGGCGGCGAGGTGAACGTCCTCGAGGTGACCGAGGAGGGGGTGGCTCGTATTCAGATGATCGGTTCCTGCAACGGCTGTCCCATGAGCATGCTGACGATGCGTCTCGGCATCGAACGGTTGCTCGCGGAGAAGGTGCCGGAGCTCACGGGCGCCGAGGCGGTGTTCGTCGACGATTTCGAGTGGCCAGAGATCGAGCCTGAGTAAGGCTACGAACGCGACCCCGTGTCGTTCCGACCGGTTGTTCTCCTATGGTATAGTAGGGCGTTGAACGCTGCGCGGCTCCCACAAGGCCGGCGCCCAGAG
>JACZTE010000070.1 GCA_022573935.1 Chloroflexota bacterium | reverse complement strand
CGAACCAAGCTGATCAACCGGATGGTGAAGATGACGAACCACGGGGCCGTGGGCCGGTTCTGGTACGAGGACTCCGGCAAGATGATCCTCGACCAGTTCGGCGGCGATGCGGTTCAAGCTGAAGCGTTCGTGCAGCTCATCGCTATCTTCTCGGCCACCAACCCGCTGCTCAACAACTGGCAGCACGCTGCTATCGCGTGGCTACGCAACAAGGTGAATGTGGAGAACCACGGGACCACCGCCGCTGGCCGCGACTACTTCATCGGCAAGTATGGGTGGCAGGCACGGAACGCCGACGCCCTGATGAACAACGGGATCATCTGGAGGGGCCGCAAGACGGGGAGTTTCTACCGGAACCTGATGCGTGCCATCGACCCCGACGGCATAGGCGACCCAAAGAACTTCATCTCCACCATCGACGTGTGGATGATGCGGTCCATGGGGTACGGGGCTGATGCCCCGACAACGCCTCAGTACAGGTACGCCGAGGGCATCATCGAGCAGGTGATGAACAAGCTGAACAAGAAGCTGCCGGAGGGATCCAAGCCGTGGGAGGCTCATCAGGTACAGGCCGCGATCTGGACCTCGATGAAGGCCCGCACCCCGACCACGAAGCAGCGAAAGGAAACGCCCGAACTGATCGACAGGCATGGCCTGATGCCCTTCTCGGAAGAAGCCCTCGACACCAATGTGGACTACACTCACATCAGCGACTGGCAGACAGGCTTCGTAGCCGTGAATGCCGTCCCACATGAGAGCACGGGCATTCTGCCGGAACTGCGGAATGCTCCACCGGAGGTGCAGGCCGCGTACACCGCCGAAGTCCTGTCTGCCTTGTACGACGAGAATGGGTACGACATCGTCGCCCGGATGCTTGGCCTGCTGAAGCGTGGCAACGGTATCAACGGGATCGGAATGTACCGGACTCTGATCAGGGCTGAGTTCGACATCACCGGGTCCGAAATGGCGTCCAAGCGTCAGGCTCGTCGCAAGGAAGCCAAGAAGCGACTCGACTCCGTCAAAGCTCGCGTGAAGGAGGGCTCAACACTCTCTGATAACCGAGATGCCCTGCTCGCCATCGGCAAGGACATCTTCTTCGTCGATGAGACCGTGCCGATGCTGACGGAGCAGACCGGCAAGGACTGGAAGGTCATGGTCCAGTCGGCTATCCGGCATGAGAAGAGGGGGAAGGCCGCCGAAGACGAATGGCAGGTGCTGTGGGACTTCGCCCGCAACGTGCTGTCCGACAATCAGGTGTCGATGGCCGCGAGGCAGCTGACCAACATCTACATGTCAGCTATCGGGCAGGTGCTCCAGCAGCCACGCCCAGCCAGGAAAGGCCCACAGGAGCGAAACGCCGTAGACTTTCTCCAGCTTTAACCAGGGGCTCGCTAGCTTCTTTACAGTTGGCAAGTCGGCCTCGAACGTGTGCTCGAAGGGTACGGGCGTCTCCCAGAAGAGACGTTTGCCTGATGGGATGCGTCTGAGCTTTCTTCCTATGGCGTAGAGCAGACGGCTCCCGCGACAGGACAAGCCTCCGTAATTGACGGTGGCGATAATGGCATGGCCGCCGGGCCTAAGGACGCGGGCAATCTCGCGCATCCCCTCCGCTGGGTTGGCGAAATGGTCCAGGGCGGATTCGCAGAGGACCCGGTCGAACGTGGCGTCCTGGAACGGCAGCAGCTCCCCGATGGCGCACGCCAGGTCGAGCGGAGTACCGGCATCGGCAGCCGTGCGTCTCGCCCGTGCGATCATCGCTGGGGAAGGCTCCAGTCCGAACACGCTCCATCCCCGTTGGTGCAACCCCGGGAGATGCTCAGCCTCCCCACAGGCCACATCTAGCAGCAGCCCCGGCTTGCCATCTGCCGCTGTCCGAAAAAACTCCTGCTCTATGCGAAGCATGTAGAAATACGTATCCCGACCTCGCGGCCAGTGACGCTGGAGCGCTTCCGTCTCCCAGTCCAAATCTACGGCGTTTAGGTCTACCACAGCGGGATGTCCCTCAGAGCCGGTGGCTACCCCGTGCCCGAGGCGGCTGCCGATGCCAGATGCCCCTTCTCGCTCAGATAGGTCTCCAGCGCATCCTCCCAGGGTCGCAGCAGCGACAGGCCGGCCTCCGCTAGGGCGCGATTGGCCATCACGGAGCATGCGGGGCGAGCCGCGGGCGCGCCAAGCTCCTCGCTGGTGATCGCGGTCAGGCTGGGCCGCAACCCCGCCAGCTCGAAGATCTTCTCGGCGAAGCGGTACCAGGATGCCTGTCCGCTGTTGGTCACGTGGTAGAGGCCGAACCGATCAGTCGCCGCAAGCTCCTGTAGCTTGGCCGCCAGGTCCGCGGTGAACGTGGGCGAGGAGACCTGGTCGTCCACCACCCGCAGCGGCTCCTCCGCACGGGCCTTGCGAAGCATCGTCTCGACGAAGTTGCCGCCTTTGCCGCTGGCGCCGGCGACCCCAAAGAGGCTGGAGCTACGGACGACGAAGTGCCGCGGATTGCTCTGCTGTACCACATGCTCGCCGGCGAGCTTCGATACGCCGTAGACGCTGAGCGGCCGCGCAGGATCTTCCTCATCGTACGGACTGCCCTGTTCGCCATCGAAGACGTAGTCGGTGCTGATGAACATCACAGCAGCGCCGGCCTGGCGGGCAGCGTCGGCCACGTACTTCGCGCCCAGGACGTTGACCTCGAAGGCGCGGGCGATGTTGCTCTCGCACTCGTCCACCCGATGGTAAGCGGCGGTGTTGATCACCAGGTCCGGCGCCTCGCGGTCGATGGTGGCGTACACCTGGTCGCGATCACAGACGTCGAGTTCTTGGTGGGAGAGGGCGACGAGATCGCCGGTCCAGACGCGGCAGAGGTCGCTTCCCAACTGCCCGCGGCTCCCGATCAGGAGCGCGCGCACGGCTATTTACCTTCGCGCAGGACGCTCTCGAACGGCCGGAGATTTTCGTGAACCTCGCTTAGCAGCTCCATCCAGCGGATGTTGTAGTAGCGAGGGTGATCGAACTCCGTGAAGCCATTCTGGTTGATGCACGTGAGCATGTTGGCGATGGAGGCGAGAACGGTGACCTGGGGCGAGAAGTCCAGCACCCGGGTCATCTTGTCGCTCGAGCAGCGATAGTCCCGCGAGCGAGGAGGCGCGGGCACCTCCTCTAAGGCAACGTCTCGATCTTCCAGCCGCAGGGTGCCCGCGACCATCATTGCGAGAGCGCGAATCTGATAGTTGTCCTGAACCACGTTGAAGACCTCGCCGCGCACCTTCTCCGCCGGCGCTTGGATGCCGACGATGTGCGCCTGGGCGCAGTCTCCCACGTCGACTAGTGGCCGCCACATCCAGCCGCCGCCGTGCAGATAGAGGCTGCCAGACTTGAGTGCGTCCTTGACGAAGGTGTTCACCACCAGGTCATACCGCATGCGCGGGCTGAAGCCGAAGACGGTAGCCTGGCGGAAGATCACCGGACAGAAGCTGTCATCCGCCAGCTCGCGTAGCCGCTCCTCGGCGTAGTATTTCGCTTCGGCGTAGGCGCCCCTCGCCTGCACGTCTTGATCTTCGGTGTAGTCGACCTCCGGGGGCAGCCCGTCGTAGACGGAGCAGCTCGACCCGAAGGTGAGCCGGGGGACGCCCAGCCGCTTGCAGGCCAGGGCCAGATGCTCGGTGGCGATGGCGTTCATCTCCCAGTTCGCTTTGGGGTCGTACTCCGCAGTCGGGTCGTTAGAGAGACCGCCCAAATGGCACACAGCGTCGACGCCCTCGAGCCATTCGTCGCGGATATCGCGGATATCGCCGTGGAACAGCTCGATCTGGTCGATCACCTCTTCGATAGGCTTGCGGCCCCAGTACAGCCGGTCCAGCACGCGCACCTTCATGCCCTGCGCAAGCAGCTTGCGGACAAGTACCGAACCGATGTAGCCCGCGCCGCCTGTAACGAGAACCGTTGTCATGACATCACCACCTCTTCAGTAAGCCTATTGTAACGGAACACAGCCGTGTTTCGCTTCATGACCGTGTCAGGTCTTTCGTACGCTCTTGCTCCGGCATCTTAAGCCCCGGATCGCCCGGCTGCGCTGGCACGGGCCACCGGTCGCGTTCGACTGTCTTCCCCATGCGGCCACGCCAGTAGTCGACGAGGCCTAAGATCAACGCCTTCGCGTGCGCGATCCGACCTCGGGCGAGGAGACCGATGAGCCGAAGCAGACGTGTGCTCAGGAAGTAGCTCCAGAACAGGGCGCGCCGTAGGGGCGAGCGGACGTGCTTCCGAATAAGATACGGCCTGTTGCGTGTGAGATAGTAGAGCCCGAAGGGGGTATTCGTACCGCCTATCGTCGCGCCTTTACGATGGTAGATGATCGCGGCAGGCACGAAGCGAAGGCGATAACCCCGTTCACGGGCCCGATGCGTAAAGTCGGTGTCGTCATAGTAGATGAAAAAGTTATCGTCCAGCACGCCCACCTCTTGCAGCAGGCCGGTGGGAACCAGCATGCAAGAGAGCGTAGCGCTCTCAACGAGACGGGGCTGGTCGAAGTCGATGTCCGGGCGCGTACCCAAGATCCGCCGCTTCCAGACGCCGCGCAGCCAGTCGAACTCCCCTACGGAGTCATCGAGGCGGCCGGGGTGATGATAGAGATACGACTTGGGTACCGTCATCGTCCGCTCATCAGCAGCAGCCACCAGGTGATCCAAGAAGCCGGGTTCCATCACCAAGTCGTTGTTAATGAACAAGACGTAGTCGAAAGACTCGCTCAGGCAGTGTGCAAGGCCACGATTGCAGGCGCCGGTGAATCCCAGGTTGGTATCGTTTTGGAGGATGACCGCCTCCGGCTGCAACCGCCGCAGGATCTCCAGCGAACGGTCAGTGGAAGCGTTATCGACGACGATGAGGCGGTAGTTGGCATAGGTGACACCAGCCAGCGATGCCCCAAACTCCTCGATGAAGGCCCCGCCGTCGGTGTTCACGCTGAGAACAGCAACCGAGGGACGAGCGTCTTGCGCGGATGGGTTCGCCACTGCTCCTGTCCCTTCGCCGGCCCTGAGGGCCCCTAGCTACGCGGTTCCTCAGGCACCGGTCTGCCGATCATAGCATACTGGGCAAAGCGCGTTACGCTGGCATGCTCCGCCTTTACAAACGTAACGTCAGCTTCATACTCTGTGTTACGATCTATGAAACCTGCGTCACGGGTTGCAACAGACTCGGACTAGACATTGGAGATGATGGAAGCAACAACGACGAAACCCTCCGGCATGGCGACAGCAGCGAAGTCCCTGGTGACAGCGTGGGATCTCCTGGTTGCGGTCACCCTACGTGACCTGAAGGTTCGATACCAGGGGACGGTGCTCAGCTATATCTGGTGGATCGCGCGCCCCTTGGCGTTGGGAATGGTTCTCTACTTCGCGCTGGGGCGAGTACTCCGGCTCGACGTCGAAGGCAGCGATACCTACGTGGCGAACTACGGCGTCTTCCTCCTCGCCGGGCTCTTCCCTTGGTTCTGGTTCTCAGGCGCTGTCCAGCAATCGGCCAGCGCCATCGTCGCCAACGGCGGGTTGCTCAAGAAGGTGCGCTTCCCACGACTGATCCTGCCGCTGTCCGCTGTCTTCTTCAATACCGTTCAATTTCTCCTCACCCTGCCGATCCTTATCATCTTCGTTCTCTTCGCCGGCATCGACCCTGATATCACCTGGGCAGTGGGCATACCATTGCTCCTCGGCCTGCAACTGCTCATGCTGATGGGGCTGGGGATGCTCGTCGCCGCGCTCAACGTCTTCTTCCGCGATCTGGGGCCGCTCATCGAAGTAGTGCTCCTCCTGATGTTCTACACCTCGGGGGTGATCTTCCCGCTTGAGCGGGTGCCGGAGCGGTTTCAGCCCATCGTAAAGCTGAGCCCGATGACGACGCTCTTGGAGGCGTGGCGCGACCTCTTCCTGCGGGGCTCGCTCCCGGGCCTCGATCTCTGGCCAGCCGTCGCCGGCACCGTGGTCGTCGTGGTGATAGGCGTGACGACCTTCCGCACATTAGAGAGGTTCTTCGCCGATGCCCTCTAGCGATAAGCTGGCAGTGC
>JACZTE010000069.1 GCA_022573935.1 Chloroflexota bacterium | reverse complement strand
GGGCCGATGCCCACGGAGCTGCTGGGCGAAACAGGCGACATTCTGCGTGGCGAAGGCCCGGAGCCCGAGTTCGGCGCGACCACGGGCCGCCCGCGCCGCTGCGGCTGGTTCGACGCTGTCGCCTCCCGTTACAGTGTGCGCGTGAACGGCGTGACCAGTGCCGTCCTCAGTCGCCTGGACGTGCTCGACAACTTCCCGTCCATCCAAGTCTGCACCGCGTACGAGCTGGACGGCCAGCCGGTAGAATCGTTCCCATCGGCGACGGCGGTGCTTGAGCGGGTCACGCCGGTCTACGAGGAGCATCCCGGCTGGCGACAGAGCACCTCTGACGCGCGCCGCTTCAGCGACCTGCCGAAGGAGGCGCAGACCTACGTGGAGCGCATCGAGGATCTGCTCGGCTGCCGCATCGAGTACGTCTCGGTGGGGCCGGAGCGAGAGCAGATGATCATCCGCTAGTCTGGTCGCTGGTCTCGAACAGCGTAACGCCGCTGGCGCAAATGGGCATCTGTAGGGACAGAGCTAAAGCTGTGTCCCGCCCCCTCGTATATTGCACACTTACAGGCCCTCGGCCTTCCACGCATTCGAGGCTGCTATAATGCCCCCAGAGAGTAGACGGCTGCCCGGCGCAGCGCGGTAGGCTGGGCCTTCAGCCCGGCACAGCTCGATACGCCGGACCAATCGAAAGGAACCTCGCCGATGACCGAAGCGTTCAACCCTTGGCTCCACATTCTGGCCGCCACCATCTGGGTGGGGCCCCAGGTTTTCCTCTTCGTCGCCGCCGTGCCCGCGATCCGGACGGTGGAGGACTTGCAGGTGCGCACCCGCATCATGCGAGTGCTCACCACCCGCTTCGGCTGGCTCGCCTGGGGAGCGATGCTGGTGTTGGTGATCACCGGCATCGCCAACCTCTACGAACATGCCCTGAGCGTCGAGGAGCTGTTCGAGCTGAACTTCGGCATCATATTCCAGGTGAAGATGACACTCGTGATTGCGACTGTCGCTCTCACCGCCCTGCACACCTTCGTCATCGGGCCGCGCCTGCTCAGCCTGCAGGAGAGCGCTGCGGACGAGGTACAGGTGGCCTCTGCGCGGCGCGTCTCGATCATCGTCTCGTCCGTCAACCTGCTGCTGGCGCTGGGCATCATCTTCTGCGCCGCCCTCCTGGGCACGACGTTCGCACTAGAGTAATCGGTGGGAGGCCGGGGGCTCGAAGCTGGCTGTTCTCTTGTTGGTGGCTGTTCTCTGTGGGACAGGCTTCAGCCTGTCGCCGTCGTGCTGAAGAACAACCCGCAGGGAAGGTTACGCTGAGTCTGCAATGGACTTAGGGATCGTCGGGCTGGAGCGATCGGGAAAGACCTCGGTGTTCAACGCCGTCACGGGCGGCCACACACGCGCCAGTGCCTACGGCGCGAAGGAAGCGAACATCGGCGTGGTCAAGGTGCCCGACGAACGGCTCGATCGCCTCTGCGCTCTGATCAAACCACGCAAAGTAACGTACGCGGAGGCGCGCTACCTCGACGTGCCCGGCGGCCTCTCGTTCCGAGGCGATGGGCCGGAACCGGTGTACCTAGCCTCGCTCTCCAAATGTGATGCCCTGGTGCACGTGGTGCGCGCCTTCCATGACGAGGCGGTGCCACATCCGGAGGGTTCCGTCGACCCCGACCGTGACATTGAGGGCGTGAACATGGAGCTGGCCTTCGCCGATCTGGCGCTGATCGAGCGCCGCCGCGACAAGCTGGATATCGCGGTACGCTCCGCCCGCCCCGGCGAGCGGGAGGCAGGCGAGCGGGAGCTGGCGCTGCTCCAGCGGCTGCGCGACGCGTTGGAGCGGGAGGAGCCGCTGCGCACGCAGGAGCTCTCGCCGGACGATCGACGCATTATCAGCGGCTACCAGCTCCTCACCAACAAGCCGCTGCTCATCCTCGCCAATATCGACGAATCGGAGATCGGCCGCGCAGAGGAGATCGAATCGGCGCTGGCGGCCCGCTGGGCGGGCCCTTCCGTCGAGGTCGCCGCGCTGTCCGGCAAGCTGGAGGCGGAGCTGACGGAGCTCTCGGACGAGGAGGCAGCCGAGTTCCGCCGCGATCTGGGGCTGGCTGAGGGCGGCCTGGAGCGCATGATCCGGCTTTCGCATCATGTGCTGGGCCTGATCTCCTTCTTCACCGTGGGCGAGCCGGAGGGACGCGCCTGGGCGCTGCGCGCTGGCTCGACGGCGCTTGATGCGGCGGGAAAGATACACTCGGACATCGCCCGCGGCTTCATTCGCGCAGAGACGATAGGTTGGGATGAGCTGCTCGACTGCGGCTCGCTGGCGGAGGCCCGCAAGCGAGGCCTGCTGCGACAAGAGGGTAAGGCCCACATCATCCAGGATGGCGAGGTGCTGAACATCCTCTTCAACGTGTGAGCGACGAGGTATGAGCGACGAGCGATCCCAGATCATACAGGAGGTGGTGCGCGCAGCACGGGGCGGCGCCCCCGTCGCCGTCGCCACGGTCATTCGCGGGCCGCAAGCGTCGCGCCCGGCAGTGGGAGAGAAGCTGCTGGTGCGAGCCGACGGCTCCCGCCTCGGTTCGCTGGCGGGCGGCGAGCTAGAGGAGGCCATCGCCGCTGACAGCCACGCCGCCCTCACGCGATTACCCCGCAAGCAGGTCGAGTCGCTATTCTATCGCGCAGACGGCACCCGCCTCCATCGGCTGGAGGCCGGGGCGAACGAATTCGAGGTGATGATCGAGGTAGCCGAACGCCCGGCGACGCTACTGATCGTCGGCGGCGGGCACATCGGCCAGTCGCTAGCCGCCATGGCCTCGCAAGTGGGATTCTCCGTCGCGGTGCTGGACGACCGGGCGGCCTTCGCTAATATTGAGCGCTTCCCCACGGCCGATCAGGTGATCTGCGGCGACTTCGTCGAAGAGCTGCGCCGCTTCTCGATCGACGCACACACCTACATCGTGCTGGTCTCCCGCGGCCACAAGCAAGACGAGCTGAGTCTGCGAGAGGTGGCGACCTCGGAGGCGGCGTACGTGGGCATGATCGGCAGCAGGCGACGTGTCGGCGCGGTGCTGACGCACCTTACGCGCGAGGGCCTGCCACAGGAGGCGCTGGCGCGCGTACACACGCCCATTGGCCTGGACATCGGGGCGGAGACGCCGGAGGAGATCGCCGTCAGCATCATCGCCCAGATCATCTCGGTGCGCCGTGGCGGCAGCGGCGCCGCGATGTCGGAGCTGCGCCGGCCGAAGATCCGGGAGTAGGCTGTGAATTCGACGCGAATCACTCAGGCCAGCGTAATGGTCATCTTGGCTGTCCTGGCCGCGCTGGCTGTCTGGGCGGCTAATAGCGGCGACAGTGAGCCGCGGGAAGGCGCAGTCGCTTCGCCCACGCTAACGGCAAGCCCGAGGACGCCTCGGCTGCACAGCCCCAGCCGTTGGTCGTACACCCACCCCCACCTCCACTCCTGCCTATGAGGGCTCTCTGAGCACCGGCATCCGGGTACGCGTGACAAGAACAGGAAGCTGCCTGAACTTCCGAGCGTACGTTTCACTCGGAGACGATGTGCCGGTCAACTTCTGCCGCCCAGACGGTACGGAGGGCCATATATCGGATGGCCCCATCTTCGCGGATGGTCTCTGGTGGTGGGGCATCGCCGGCCAAGGCTGGGCTGTGGACGAGTTCCTAAGCTTCGTGCGGGAGGAGAACCTGGCAACCAGGACTGTCCCCGAGTTGGAAGGCCTTGGTAAGATCGCTTACCTTGGCGTCGACGGCGGCCTCTGGATTATGAACGCCGACGGGAGCGAACGGCGGCGCCTGGTGGATGTCGACGCTCTCGAAGGAACGGGCGTCTACGTTGGGCTCAGCGGTCTCCAGTGGAGTCCTGACGGTCAGCGGATCTCGTTCGGGCTGCGAACTTCCGGTGAGGACGCTGGCCCGGACTATCGTGTACGCATCATCGACCTGTCCGGGCGATTGATTAGGGAAATCCCAGACGCGGCCTCCGCGTTCTGGTCGCCTGACGGCCAACGCATCAGCTACCTGGAAGGCGTCGAGAATCGCGGCTGCGGCAGCCTGCACGGCACGCCTGTTGTGTTCGATCTCAATACAGCCGACCGCCACAGCATCGGGCCCAACGGTTTTTACATCGAAGGGTCCAAATGGCGACCGAACGGTAGTGAACTTGTCTATGAGAGTGGCGAGGGCATCTACCTGGCCCAAGCCGACGGCTCAGGCGCCGATCTCATCGCCACCGATCCACGGTGTCGAGGTTCGCGCCCGAACTGGTCGCCGGACGGCGAGCGCCTAGCGATGTCGAGCCGCACCGAAGACTGTTCCGGCTATCTTGTATACCGGCTCGATACCCACGAACGGGAGCTTTGCGCCGAGCTGCCGCCGTTCATTCTAGGGTTGGGGCGACACGGCACAGCGGAAGACGGCCAGACCGACTGGAGTGCGGATGGTCGCTTCTTTGCCTACCATACCGAGTTCGCCGTGACTAATCGTAGCGGGGTGTACATCGTTGATTCGCAGACGGGCGAACAAACGCTAATGCCCAGCTCGCCGGTCACCTACGTCAGCATCGCTCCGAACAGCAGGCACATTACGTTCAGCACGGGCGGCCTGCGTGGCGGCCTCAATTTCATCTGGATCGGCGATGTGGTAACTGGCAGCGTCATTCTCCTAGCGGAGGGCGGTCAACCTGTCTGGCAGCCAGTGGCCCAATAGCGCAATAGTCCTGTAGTTACGCTCCCTACGGCTGGCCGCCGATAGTGATGTCCCCCTCGCCGAACGTGATGCCGTAGTCGTGCTCAAGCGCCAGCTCTAGCTCCTCCTCCTGGTCGTTGATCAGGGTTTCGATGAAGCCCTCCACCAGGCCGGTCAGCGGCCCTGGCAGGTTTCCCACCTTGATCTCGTCGATCTCGATGTCCGGGTGCTCGCCACGGAGGTCCACGGTGCCCCGGATGAGCACGTCCACGTCGCCAGGGAAGAACGGCACATCCACCTTGCCCGAGGCGGCGGCGCTGTCGACGCTGAAGCAGATCAGCAGGTCAGAGACGGGGACATCTTGCTCATCCACCCACAGGCGGGCGCGCGAGGTGACCTCGCTCTCGCTCAGAACGACCGTGGATTCCTGGCCGGCGTCCAGCGTGTCGTTGAAGCGATCCCACTTTAGCTGGAAGACGATGCCTAGATCTGTCGTGTCCAAGATGGGACGCTCTTCGTTCTCGCAAGAGCCAGGACTGCCCGTGACCGTGAGGAGGAACAGGCCAACGGCTGCCAACGGCACGCCGATGACGAAGAGGGCCAGTATCCAGGAGAGGAAGCGTAGAGGGCTGAGGATGATCGGCTCCTTCCGCTGGTAGCCCGCCTACCTAGGCGCAGCATACGCGAGCGGCTCGGGCACGGTCAACCCGGGGAACGCCCGCCTTCCAGCCGGCGGCTTACTCCTCTTCCTCCTCTTCTTCTTCTGACTTTCCCGAAGCGACTTGCCCTATGGTCACCGCGGCCCGCTCGTCGTTTCGGCTGCGGCGCGATGGTAACCCATCGATCACACCGCGCAGCCGTCTCAGTGCATCGGCCGCGCCGCGCTCACGCATGTCGAGGGCGACGAGGACGACGCCAGCCTCTCGCAGGCTAAGGAGCTCCTGCTCCTCGATGTCGGATTGCACCGCGACCAACAACGGCGTGCGGGTGAGGCCGCTCACGCGCCGCAACTCCATCTGCCGTCGAATGGTCAGAGGGCCGTTCGACCGTTCGAGATAGATCGCCTCCAGCGAGAGCGAGTCCAGCGTCCGCAGCTCGATATCGGTCAGCTCCTCATTGAGGTGGAGCAGCAGGGCCAGCTTTTCGTCCAGCAGGGCGCTCGCCGGGGCCTCGGCCCCGAGTGTCAGGAAATCGAGGCCTGCCTCGCGAAGGGCTGCGATCGCTTCGGCATCGGCCTGGGGATCGAGCAGGCCGCAGGGACGGTTATCCGCCGCAGCAATGGCCTCCGCGAGCTCTTTCTTGCCAGGCGTGCCGGTGAGGAGCACCGCATCGGCCCCTGCGGAGACGGCCTCGCCTGTGGCGCGGGCCCATCGTTCGCCT
>JACZTE010000068.1 GCA_022573935.1 Chloroflexota bacterium | reverse complement strand
GTGGAAGACGGCCAGCGACGGCTCGAACTTGGGGTTATCCAGGTCTTGGTAAACCTTCTTTAGCTGGTGGGCGACGAGCAGCCCCTTATAGATGATGGTTCGGTGGGAGAGCGAGGGCACGTAGAAGTCAGCGATGCCCTCCTCATTTGCCCAACGCTCCGCCTCTCTGCGGACGAGGTAGAGCAGCCGCTCGAACTCGTCGTCGGCCAAGCCGTCGCGACGCCCCAGCAGGATCTGCTCGATGCGAGGCTGGCTGCGGGCGGCGGCGTCGCCGAGGACCGAGGCGTCGAGCGGCACCTCCCGCCAGCCGAGGACGGGCAGGCCGTAGTGGCCGGCGGCGCCCTCCAGCGCCTCGCGGCAGCGGCGGGCTGCTTCGTCGTCGCGGCCGGGCAGGAAGATCATGCCGACGGCCAGCTCCTCCGGCCGTGATGGGCGGTTGCCCAGCCGCTCCGCCTCGCCGGCGAAGAAGGCGTGGGGGAGCTGGAATAGCACGCCGGCGCCGTCGCCGGTCTTGGCGTCGGCGTCCAGCGCGCCGCGGTGCGTCAGGTTGGTGACGCACCCCAGCGCCATGTCCAGGATGCGGTGCGAGCGCTTGCCGGAAACGTCGGCGACGAAGCCGACGCCACAGGCGTCACGCTCCTGTTCCGGACGATAGAGTGGGCTGTACTGTTCCATTTTTCCTCTAAGTTAATAAAATACCGTCGTAATAGCATTACAGGCGGTAGCGGCAAGTGTACCACATTTCACAAAATGTGTGTGTGGGCCGGCGCTGGGTAGGGGATCGAGGGCCAGAGACCCGTTCCGCAGGCGCTACCAGATGCCGAGCTGCATCTTCACGTCGTCGCTGGCGTGGATGCGCGGGTCCCAGGGTGGCGTCATTGTCATCTCTGTGCTGACCTCTTTCACTCCGGGCATATCCAACACTGCGCTCTGTATCTGGCCATCGATCACCGGGCCCAGAGGGCAGGCGGGAGATGTCAGCGTGTAGGTCACCTTCACCTTGGCATCTGCGACGTCCACGTCGTAGACCAGGCCCAGCTCCATGATGCTCAGCTGCAGCTCCGGGTCCATGACGTCCTTCAGCCGTTCGCGTACCAGCTCTTCGTTCACTATATCCATCGGATCATACCTCCTCGGTTCGTTACTCGTCGTGGCGGGTAACAATGGGCCCATCGGCCCCGCCCGCCTCGCGTTGCTTGAGGCCGTCCTCCAGCGTGTGCCAGGCGAGGGTGGCGCACTTGACGCGCGCCGGGAACTTCGCCACGCCTTGGAGCGCCTCCAGGTCGCCCAGCTCCTCTGGGGGCTCGGCCTCTGTGTCGGTGAGCATGCTGGTAACGAGGCCGATGAGACGGCGCGCCTCGTCCGTCGGCTTGCCCAGGACGATATCGCCGAGCAGCGAGCCGGAGGCCTGGCTGATGGAGCAGCCGCGTCCCCGGACGCTGACGTCGCTGATGGTGCCGTTCTCGAAGTTGAGCTGGAGCTCCACCTCATCGCCGCAGAGCGGGTTGTAGCCTTCGGCCACCACCTGTGCGTTGGCCAGCGGCTGATGGTGCCGCGGGCTGCGGTAGTGGTCGAGGATGATCTCTCGGTAGAGCTCGTCGAACTCAGGTTCGGCTATGGGCTGGGGCACGGAACAACCTCACTGCTGCCTGAATGCCTTCGATCAGGGCGTCCAACTCTTCCTCTTTATTGTACACATAGAAGCTGGCGCGGGCGGTCGCGACGACGTCGAGGCGGGCCATGAGGGGCTGGGCGCAGTGGTGGCCGGCCCGGATGGCGACGCCGTGGCGATCGAGCACGGTCCCCAGGTCGTGCGGGTGGATGTCCTCCAGGTTGAACGAGACGACGCCGCCGCGCGCCTCGTCGCTCTTCGGCCCGTAGATGGTGATCCCCGGCACCTCGGAGAGGCGGCGCAGCGCCTCCTGCGCCAGCGAGACCTCGTGGGCGCGCACCTGCTCCATGCCCAACTCCTGCAGGTAGTCGAGCGCGGCGCCGAAGGCGCAGACGTCGCCGATGTTGGGGGTACCCGCCTCGAACTTCCAGGGCACGTCGTTCCAGGTGGACTCCTCCAGCCCCACGCGCCTGATCATCTCGCCGCCGCCGAGGAAGGGGTCCATCGACTCCAGCAGCTCGTGGCGGGCGTAGAGGACGCCGACGCCCGTGGGCCCGAGCATCTTATGCGCGGAGAAGGCGAGGAAGTCGCAGTCCAGCTCCTGGACGTTCACCGGCAGGTGGGGGACGCTCTGCGCGCCATCGACGAGCAGCAGCGCGCCCTGCGCGTGGGCGAGGTCGGCGATCTGCCGCACGGGGTTGACGGTGCCCAGCACGTTGGACATGTGCGTGATCGCGACGAGCTTCGCCTTCTCGCCGATCAGTTGCTTTACGCTGTCGCCGTCGAGCCGCCCCTCTTCGTCGATATCGATGTGGCGAAGCTTTGCGCCGGTGGCCTGGGCCAGCATCTGCCAGGGCACCAGATTGCTGTGGTGCTCCATCGTCGAGAGGATGATCTCGTCTCCCTCACCCAGGTTCTTGCGGCCCCAGGCGTTGGCGACGAGGTTGATCGACTCGGTGGTGTTGCGGGTGAAGACGATGCACTCCGGCCCGGGCGCGCCGATGAAGTCCGCCACCTTCTGGCGCGTCTCCTCGTAGCGGGCCGTCGCCTCCTCCGCCAGGGCGTGGATGCCGCGGTGGATGTTGGCGTTGTAGTGCTCGTAGTAGTGGACGAGCGCGTCGATCACCTGGCGAGGCTTCTGCGTCGTGGCGGCGTTGTCGAAGTAGACGAGCGGCCGGCCGTGTACCTCACGCTTGAGGATGGGGAAGTCCGCCCGGATGCGATCGATGTCTAAGGTAGCCATGTTCGTCCTATCCTAATCTTTCGTTTGCGCTCCGACTTCGTCGGAGCCGGCCCCGCTATCATTGTGGGACAGGCTTCAGCCTGTCGCGTCGGGCTAAAGCCCGACCCGCGGGTAGATCCGCCCGCGATCTCTCATAGCATCACGCTGTCCAGCGCCGGACGGAAGTGGGCCAGGTGCTCCAGATCGTGTTCTTCCGTCTGGACTAAGCGGAGGAATTCGCCCAGGCTCATCGGAAGGTCGTCCTGGCCCAGCTTCTCATCGGCCTCGGTGAGGCCGGACAACAGCTCCTGGATCTCTTCGCCAGCCTCTTCCAGCTCCGCGATCAGCTCCTCGGCGGAGCGCCCACGAAGCTCTTCCACGCCACGGGCGTTCTCCGCGTCCGTATCGACGGTGAAGATCGACGCGTCCAGCCGCTCACGCGCGACGACGGAGCGGAGGATCTTCTGAAGCAGCTGGTCGTTGCCCCTACCTAGGTGGGCCAGGATGTCTTGGTACGACCAGCCCGGCAGGAGGCTGGGCATGCGCCATTGCTCTGGGAACATCTGCCGGGTCGCCCGGATCACCTCTGCCCGGCTCTCGCGGAGCGTCTTCGCGATGGGCCTCACCCACGGCGTGAAGTTTCTGTCTTTCATCATTCCACGCTCACCTCGATTGCGTCGCCGTTCACCTGCACCGGGTACGACTGCACTGGTATTACGGCGGGCAGCGTGAGGGCGCGGCCGGTCTTCACGTCGAAGCGGGCGCCGTGCCGCGGGCACTCGATCTGGTCGCCCTCGAGCTCCCCCTGGTCGAGCGAGCCGCCGTCGTGGGTGCAGACGTCATCGATGGCGTAGAACGTGCCGTCGACGTTGCAGACGGCGATCTGCCGGCCGTCGACTTCGTAGACGTTGACCTTCCCAGGCGGGATGTCGGCGGTGGTCGCTATTTTGACGAATTCAGCCATTGTATTGTGTATTCTCCGATCGGGCTAAAGCCTGGCCTTCGGGTTTGTCCTCCGCCAGGCTAAAGGCCCGGCCTTCGATCTACTCCCTGTTCCTTGTTCCGTGTTCCTCCGTTACCAGCCCAGCTTCGCTTCCAGGACGCCGAACACGCGCTTCTGCAGCCGTTCGGAGGGGACGCGCTCCAGCACCTCGGAGAAGAAGCCGCGCACCAGCATGCGCTCCGCCTCCTCCGCCGGAATGCCGCGCGACTGGAGGTAGAAGATCTGCTCCTGGTCCACGGGGCCGACGGTGGCGCCGTGGCTGCAACGCAGCACATCGTGGGCGGAGATCTCGAGGATGGGCGTGGGCGCGGCGCTGGCCTTGTCGCTGAGCAGCAGGTTGCGGCTGGTTTGGTTGGCCGCGGCCTGGCTCGCCGTCTTGTGCACGTTGACGATGCCGTTCCAGGTGAGCGACGCCTGGTCGGTCAGTGTCGACTTGAAGAGCAGGTCGCTCTCGGTGCGCGGCGCGATGTGATCCTGGAGCGTATCGTAGTTGAATGTCTGGTCGCTGTCGCCGAAGAAGAGGCCGAGCAGCTCCGTGCGCGAGCCCGATTCGTTCATGAGGACATCGAGCCGCGACTTCGTGATCGTGCCGCCCAGTCCGAGCAGGATCGCCTGGAGCGAGGCGTCCTTGCTGAGCAGCGCCCGCATGGTGGAGAAGTTTTGCACGTTACGGCCCCAGCGCTGCACGTCGACGAAGCGCACCTGCGCCCCCTCGCGGGCGATGATCTCGACCGTGCCGGCGACGACGTTCAGGCCGTCCAGCGTGGGCGAGACGCTCTCTTGGATGACGGTTACTTTGCTGTTGCGTTCGGCGACGATGAGCAGGTGGGGGAAGAGCCCTAGCCCGGGCGTGGTCAGGCCGACGCCGTACTCGATGGGCAGCTCCACCTCAACGTTCGCGGGGACGTAGCAGAGGCAGCCTCCGCTCCAGAGAGCGCTGTGCAGGCTCTGGTACTTCCACTCGCCCGGCGATACCGCCGAACCGAGGTGTTCGCGCACCAGTTCCGGCTGCTCGCGAGCCGCCCGCTGCAGATCGACGACGATTACCCCTTGCTGCGCCAGCGATTCGTCCAGCGCTGCGTAGACCACATCGGAGTTGTGTTGGACCAGCCGGCCCGCCAGCTCTTCGCGCTCGTCCCAGAGCGAGCGCAGCTCGCGGGGGAGGCCGGCGGCGTTCTCGATTGGGCCCGGCGCGGCCGCGTAGGGGAGAAGGCCGTCCAGGGTGAGCCGGCCCACGTCGACGCGCCGCCACTCCTCGGAGAGCGGGTCGGGCATGGGCGCCTCCTCGAAGAGACGCCAGGCCTCGCGCCGGCGCGTCAGGAGCCAGTCCGGCTCGTCGCCACGGGCCGAAAGCTCCTCGACCGCGCGCGCGGAGAGAGCGACCAGTTCAGTCGTTTCGATCATCGTGCATCGTCCTCAGGTTCGCTTGCGCTTTGTACGGGCGGCGGCTAGCCAACTGAGCCTTCCATCTGCAGCTCAATGAGGCGGTTCAGCTCCACCGCGTACTCCATCGGCAGCTCTTTGACGATGGGCTCGACGAAGCCGTTGACGATCATCTTCGCCGCCTCCGCCTCGTCGAGGCCGCGGCTCATCAGGTAGAAGAGCTGCTCTTCGCCCAGCTTGCTCACGGACGCCTCGTGGCCGAAGTAGCCAATTTCAAGCACCGCAAGTTCGATATCGGTGTCTGTTAATACGAGCCAAGTGTCCTGAACCGCACCCGTCCGCCCGAACAAAACGGTCGGCAATTTCCGGCCTTTTGAAAGCTCCGCAACATCATTAAGAAATGCTTCGAGAGCTTCCTGCGTCACGCGAAGCCTCGCCTCGTCGAGCCCATCGATTACAATGGCCGTGCTCTGGTCTTCCCACTTCGGAAAAAGCCCTGATCTTACTAAACCGCCACTCAGTGTGTTCCCCCCGACTGGCTCAGCCGCGGCCAGATCAAGATAGACCGCACCTGTGGCATAGGCGATCTGCCGCGCCAAGGTCGACTTGCCCACCGCACCTGGCGCAGAAACAAGTAGAATTGAGCTGTCCTCAGGATCGCTGTTGGCACTTAACTCGGTGCTCAGCGTGAGCGGTGCCTCCTGGAATGTATCCAGCCCCTCATTTACGAACTTCCAGCCCTTGACCAGGGACCCAGACGCAATGCGTGTGACATTCAGGCGGGGTTCCCAAAACTCCTGAATCGTATAGTTTTCCACGCTGCATCCTCCGAAAGCGTGAGTGTACGCTAATACGGAAGTCTGACGGCCTCAACAGGCATCAGG
>JACZTE010000067.1 GCA_022573935.1 Chloroflexota bacterium | reverse complement strand
CCCCAGGTCTCGTGCCACTGTTCATGGAGAGGAGGAAGCGTCCGGCCGGCGGCCGCCTCCAGCCGCTGTTGGGCGGCCTCTCGCCACGCCTGCACGTCGCCGCGGCCCACCTGCACCTCGCGCCACTCGTCGCTATCGTACAGCGTGCGGACCACCGTGTTGCGCTCCAGGCCGTGCTCCTGCTCGAGTGCGTGGGCGACGTCCCAGCGCATGTTGTGGATCACGCCGCCGAAGTCGAAGATAACGCCACGAATGGCCAACGGGCTGCCTCCTCTCGCAAACGTCTCATAGTACCGGCAGCGACGGCGCAGAGGCAACGCGATTGCCCTTAACGGTCGAATCATGGCTGGCTGGTGTGTGGCGAAGCGACCCGTCGTGTATGATGCGGTCGCTGGGCCTCGCGCATCTCGCCCGGCGACAAAGTGAGGGTCGAACTCTGGCGCAGCAGATAGGAAGCAATCCAGATGAATCTCTTGCATCGGTGGTACTGTCGTTCAGGAGCCTGGGCTCGAAAATTGCAGGGCGCCATGATGCCCTGGGCGCTAGAGGGTGTCGAGCTTGGCGAGGACGTCCTCGAGATCGGGTCGGGACCTGGGCTGAGTACCGATTGGCTGAGGGCTAAGGTTTCCCACCTCACATCGATTGAAATCGACGATCGGCTTGCGGCCTCACTTCAGCAACGGCTCGGTGGCACAAACGTCACCGTTGTCGAGGGCGACGCTACGGACATGTCGTTTTCCGACGCTTCGTTCAGCACGGTCGTCTGCTTCACCATGCTTCACCATGTGCCTTCCGCCGAATTGCAGGATCGGCTGCTGGCAGAGGCCTTTCGTGTCCTGCGGCCGGGCGGTGTCTTCGCTGGCTCTGACAGCACGCCTAACCTGATTTGGAATCTCTTTCACGTCCTCGATACTAGAGTGCCGGTGCCTCCGAGCACGTTCGCCGGTCGCTTGCAGGCGGCCGGCTTCGGTGAGGTAGAGGTGGAGCGCGGCGAAGAGGTCTTTCGCTTTCGCGCGCGCAGGCCGGCAGCGTAGGATTAGACCACTGGTTGTATACAGCGAGCCGGCCTTGACAGCCTTGGCGTATACGAATACAAGAAAACACAGGTCGGTGCCTCTGTGAGCAGGAGATGAGCCAGAATACGGCTGGCCTGCGATAGGAAGCGAACTGTGAACGAATGTTAGCAGTAATCCGGCTAGCGATATTAGTCGGCATCCTGACCGTACTGCCAGGTCTGCTCGCTATTGACAGGGCTGAGGCCAGCGTGATCTCGCTGGGCATTGAGTCGGACACCGTGCTGGCAGGGGCCAGCGTCACCGTAGCGGTGACCGCAGAGGCTACGCCCCCCGGCATCGGCTCCTACACCATCGACGTGCTGTACGATGAGAGCCTGGTGACCGCCACAGCCTGTCAGTCTATGGTCGGCGTTCAGTCTATGGTCGGCGTTTGCAACGTGGGGTTCGGCGTCAACACCGTGCGCCTTATCGGTGTCGCCGTCACGGGCCTCACCGGTACGGTTACTCTAGGGACGATTACGTTCCAGGCGGGGGCCAACGGAGGTATCGCGCAATTGCATGTGAGCGTGGAGACGCTGACAGACCCCGACGGGACGGGGATAACGCCTGGAGCAGTGAGCGGCGGCGCCATCGATATCCTCACCAAGAAGCCAGAGCCTACGGCCACGCCGGCGCCACTTACGGCCACGCCAGGGCCAGGGCCTACGGCCACGCCAGGGCGAGGGCCTACGGCCACGCCAGGGCCAGGGCCTACGGCCACGCCAGGGCCAGGGCCTACGGCCACGCCAGGGCCAGGGCTAACCCACACGCCAGCAGCACCGGGAACGCAGGAGCGAAACCTCGCCATTGACTATAAGGACACTATCGAAGCTGGTGAGCAGACCTTAATTAAGGTCACGGTGAGCTTACCAGAGGTGTTCGTCACGGTCCCTGGGCTTGGAGGCTATATTCAGAAGGGCGTAAGCACGGATGACGAACCACTGCTGATCTACTTTAAGCCCCCTGAGGCAACTCAACTTACCCTCCAAATAAGTGCTCTGAACTTCACCATGGGCGAATACAGTCCTGAGGTGACCCAGGAAATTTATCTAGAGACCAAGAAGGTCGAATGGACGGTCACCATAACTCCAAAGCAGGGGGTTTCAGGGCGTCAGGATGTGCCCGTGACATTGACCCAAAGCTTACTCGAGGGGCAACTACCTCCCGATGTTCAACCCACCTACAGTACAGAGTTCAGCATATTTGTCACGCCTCCAGAAAGGCCATTTTTTGACCCAGACAAACCAATTTTTGACGAAATCATGGATATCCTCAAGTGGGCGGTACCCGGTGGTCTCGCTTCTCTGATCGCCGCTGCTTTTCTTGCACGGAAGCGTATTGGGGATTTCATTAAGCGGCGGCGCTCCAGCTCCTGACAGGATTCTGTAGCGCCCGGCGAGTTCATTGACGGCCTATTGAGCCGTTTACTACACGCGATTGGCCAGCGTACCTGCCTGCGGCAGAACGGGTCTTCTGGATGAGGTGGGTCCGCGGCCTTGACAGCCCGCCGCGACTGGCGGTACAGTGCACAGCACAGACGTTCGATTGGGTAGACCTCTAGCTATCGTTCGCTCGTAGCCGTTATGAACGCTCTCGACTCCTTCCACCCCGCCGTCCGCACCTGGTTCGAGCGCCGTTTCGCTGCGCCGACGGAGGCGCAGGCGCGAGGCTGGCCGGAGATCGTCGCCGGGCGCGACACGCTGATCGCCGCGCCGACCGGCTCCGGCAAGACGCTCGCCGCCTTCCTCGTCGCCATCGACCGGCTGCTGCGGCGCGCGGAGGAGGGGCCGCTGGACGACGCTATCGAGGTCATCTACATCTCGCCGCTGAAGGCGCTGAGCAACGACATTCAGCGCAACCTGGAGCAGCCGCTGGCCGAGATCGTCGAGGTGGCGCGAGAGCTGGGCTCCGCCGCCGCCTCCGAGATCCGCACGATGGTGCGCACGGGCGATACCACGCCTAGCGAGCGGCAGCAGATCGTGCGAAAGCCTCCTCACATCCTCATCACCACGCCGGAGTCGCTCTACCTGATGCTCACAGCGGAGCGCAGCAGAGAGGTGCTTCGCTCGGTGAAGACGGTGATCGTGGACGAGATCCACGCCCTGCTCCGCGACAAGCGGGGCAGCCACCTGGCGCTTTCGCTCGCCCGGCTGGACCACGTCTGCGATGAGCGGCCATCGCGCATCGGCCTCTCCGCCACCGTGCGCCCGATCGAGGACGCGGCGCGATTCCTGGTCGGCAGCGAGCGCGTCCGCGCGGATGCGTCGGCCGACTGCGCTATCGTCGACGCCGGCCACCAGCGCGACCTCGACATCGCGATCGACGTGCCGCCGGCCGATCTGGAGGCGGTCTGCTCCGGCCAGCAGTGGAGCGACATCTACGACCGGCTGGCCGAGCTGATCCGCGCGCATCACACCACGCTGGTCTTCGTCAACACGCGGCGGCTGGCGGAGCGCGTCGCCCACCACCTGTCGGAGCGGCTGGGCGAGGAGCACATCGGCTCCCACCACGGCAGCCTCTCGAAGGAGCGACGGCTCGCCCTAGAGCAACGGCTGAAGGCGGGCGAGATGCAGGCGCTGGTCGCCACGGCCTCGCTGGAGCTGGGCATCGATATCGGCACGGTGGACCTCGTCTGCCAGCTAGAGTCGCCGCGCAGCATCACCACCTTCCTCCAGCGCGTGGGCCGCTCCGGCCACGCGCTGGGGCTCACGCCCAGGGGACGCCTCTTTCCTACGACCCGCGATGAGTTGGTCGAGTGCGCCGCGCTGATTCGCGCCGTTCGCGCCGGCCGGCTGGACAGCGTCCACCCGCCGGTGGCGCCGCTCGATATCCTCGCGCAGCAGATCGTCGCCGAGTGCGCCTGCGAGCCCTGGGGCGAGGACGACCTGTACGCCCTGGTGCGAAAGGCCGCGCCCTACGCGACGCTGGGCCGCCGCGACTTCGACGAGGTGGTCGAGATGCTCAGCGAAGGCGTCGCCGCCGGAAGCGGGCGCGCGTACACGTATCTCCATCGCGATCGCATCAACCGCGTGCTGCGCGGAAGGCGAGGCGCGCGCATGACGGCGCTCCAGTGTGGCGGCGCGATCCCGGACGTGGCCGACTACCGAGTGCTGACGGAGCCGGAGGGCACCCTCGTCGGCACGCTGGACGAGGACTTTGCGATCGAGAGCATGGCGGGCGACATCTTCCTGCTGGGCACGACATCGTGGCGCATCCGCCGCATCGAGTCGGGCGTCGTGCGGGTGGAGGACGCCCACGGCGCGCCGCCCACGATCCCGTTCTGGCTGGGCGAGGCCCCCGCGCGCACGTCCGAGCTGTCGCAGGAGGTCTCCGCGCTCAGGCGCGAGGTCGCGGAGCAGCTTCAGCGCGGCGGCGACGTGGCCGCCTGGCTGAACGCCGAGTCGGGCCTGCCGGCGGAGGCGGCGGAGCAGCTCGTTCGCTACGTGCGGGCCGAGCTTGACGCGCTCGGCCTGGTGCCGACGGACCGCGACGTGGTCTTCGAGCGCTTCTTCGACGAGAGCGGCGGCATGCAGCTCGTGGTGCACGCGCCGTTCGGGGGCCGCGTGAACCGCGCCTGGGGGCTGGCGCTGCGCAAGAACTTCTGCCGCACGTTCGACTTCGAGCTGCAGGCGGCGGCCAGCGACGATGCCATCCTCCTCTCGATGGGCCCGCAGCACAGCCCGCCGCTGGAAGACCTCTTCTCCTTCGTCAGCTCGTCGAACGTCGAGGAGACGCTGACGCAGGCGCTGCTGGCGGTGCCGATGTTCACCACGCGCTGGCGCTGGAACGCCACGCGCGCGCTGGCCGTCCTGCGCCAACGCAACGGCAAGCGAACGCCGCCGCCGCTCCAGCGGATGCGCTCCGACGACCTGCTGGCGGCCGTCTTTCCCCAGCAGGTCGCCTGCCAGGAGAACGTGACCGGCCCGATCGATCTGCCGGACCACCCGCTGGTGCGCCAGACGGTGTACGACTGCCTCCACGAGGCGATGGACATCGACGGGCTGCGCGAGCTGATGGAACGGATCGATCGCGGCGAGGTCCGCCTCCACGCTCGCGACACGACCGAGCCGTCGCCCTTCGCCCACGAGATGCTGAACTCCAAGCCGTACACGTTTCTGGACAACGCGCCGCTGGAGGAGCGTCGCGCGCGTGCGATTACGCTTCGCCGCACGCTGCCCGAAAGCGCCCGCGACCTGGGCGCGCTCGACACGTCGGCGATCGAACGGGTGCGCGAGGAGGCCTGGCCGCAGCCTCGCGATCCGGAGGAGGTGCACGATGCGCTCCTCGGCCTGGTGGCGGTCAGGCCGAGCGATGCCGCGGACTGGTCCGCCTCAGGCGGATGGTTCGATGAGCTGGTCGACTCGCGTCGGGCCGCCGTGGTCGAGACCGCAGCGGGCGAGCGCCTCTGGTTCGCGGCGGAGCAGCTACCGCTGATCGAGCGGCTGTACCCAGGCGCCACAGTCTCGCCTGCGCTCAACCTGCCGCCGGAGCTCGCCGAGGCAGATGCAGGAGGCGACCGGCCGCTGCTGGCGCTGCTCCGCGGCCATATGGAATGCTCCGGCCCGCTGACCGTCGCCGAGCTGGCGCGCCGGACGGCGCTCGACCCGGGCGAGGTGGCGAGCGGCCTGGCGCGGCTGGAGGGCGAGGGCACGGTGCTGCGCGGCCGCTTCCGCAGGGAGATCGACGAAGAGGAGTTCTGCGACCGGCGGCTGCTGGCCCGCATCCACCGCTACACGCTCGACCGGCTGCGCCAGGAGATCGAGCCGGTGAGCGCGCAGGACTTCCTGCGCTTTCTCCTGCGCTGGCAGCACGTCGCGCCTGGCACTCAGCTTGAGGGCAAGCGCGGCCTGCTCGAGGCGGTAGCCCAGCTCCAGGGGTTCGAGCTGCCGGCGGTCGCCTGGGAGCGGCACATCCTTCCCGCCCGCGTCGCCGAGTACCGGGGCGGCTGGCTCGACGAGCTGTGCCTATCGGGCAACGTATCGTGGTCGCGGCTGAGCCTACGCAAAGCGGCTAACGGCGACCGCCCGCTCGCCGCGACCACCTCGTCGGCGACGCCGATCTCGCTCGCGCGCCG
>JACZTE010000066.1 GCA_022573935.1 Chloroflexota bacterium | reverse complement strand
GTGGTGTAGAAGACGCGCCCCTTGTTGATCTTCGCCATCTGGTTGACGAACTCCTTCAGATAGTAGTTCCGGTCCAGCATGAAGGTGTTGATGATGATGCCCTTCTTCGTGAGGCGCTTCACCTCCTTCAGCGTCTCGCGGATGGTGATGGGGCTGGGCGGGTAGGCGAAGTAGGATCGGCCGCGCTCCAGATGCGCGGTCGGCTCGCCGTCGGAGATCATGATCACCTGGCGCGTACCGACCTTGTGCTTGGCCAGGAGCTGCTGCGCCAGCATCATGGCGTGGTGCATGTTCGTCCCCAGCACCGATTCGTCCCAGCGCACGAAGGGCAACTCCTCCGCCTTCAGCTCTCGAGCGTAGGCCGAGAAGCCGATGATGTAGAGCTTATCGCGGCTGAACTGCGTCGTGATCAGGTTGTGGAGCGCCAGCGCCACCTTCTTCGCCGCTTGGAAGCTGCCCCGCAGCGCCATCGACCAGGAGAGATCCACCATCATCACCGTGGTAGTCTGCGTGAGCTCCTCTGAGCGGTAGATCTCGAAATCGGCAGGCTCGATGTGCACCGGGACGCCCGGCCCCTCGCGCTGGAGAGCGTTCATGATCGTCTTGTCTATCGCAAGATGGAACGGCTCGCCGAACTCGTACAGCTTCGTGTCGTCCGTCCGCTCGCCGCCGATGCCGGGGTTGTGCAGCGGGTGCCGGCCGAAGGCATCCTTCTTGAGCCGGGAGTAGATCTCGCCCAGCGCCTTCTGGCCGATCTTGCGGGTGCCGCGAGGCGTCATCTCCCACGCGTTCCCCTTACGCCGGATGTAGCCTGCCTCCTCCAGGATCTCGAGGAATTGGCGAAGCTGGTCGAGCGTCTGCTGCGCCTCGTCGCCCAGGATCTCGCGCAGCTTCTCCTCGTCGATCTCGTCGATATCGCCACCGTACTGGGTGCGTTCGAGTTGGTGCTCCAGCTCGTCCATGTCCTGCATGCGGTCCATGAGACGCATCGCCTCGTTGAGGTCTAGCTCCTCATCGCCGCGGAAGGGGTACTGGTTGCGCATATCGCGCATGGGGTAGAGGAGTTCAAGGTTGGAGGCCAGCTCCGAGAGTTCGGCTTGCAGGGCTGGATCGCCCACCTTATCCATGAGCAGGTCCTGAAGCTGCTGTCGCATCTCCGGAGGCAGGCTGTCGAGCAGGTTCTGCACGCCCGCCGCCTGCTGCTGCATCTGGGCGATCAGCTCCTCCAGCGACTGAGGCGGGTTCGGGCCGAAGAGATCGCCGTACTGCTCCATGAACTGCTCGAAGTTCGTTTCGCCGCCGGCCATCTGCTGGGAGAGCATCTGATTCAGCTCTTCCACCATCTGCTTCATCCGCGCCATATCTTCCGGCGACATATTGGCGATCTGTTGCGTGATGTCCTTGAAGAAGGTCTCCATCATCGCCTTCTTCAGCATCTCCATCAGCTCCTGGAATTTATGTTGAGCCTCAGGATCCATGAACTCGTAGTTCTGCAGCTCCTTGATCTTGCCTGGCGTGTCCTCGGGCAGACCTTCGAGGAACTGCTGCTTGCGCTGCGTGATGCTGTTCAGCAGCTCGGCGAACTGCGACTGGTCGTCGCTCGATGGCTGTCCCTGGGGTGCCTCGGCGCCTTCGGCCGTTGGTTGAGCGTCCCCGCCGGCCTCACTCTGCTCCGGCTCGCCCGACGGCTCACCTGACGCTTCGGGTGGCTGGGCGCCTTCGGCCGAAGGTTGGCCGCCGGCATCTGTCTTGCCCTGCTGCTCGAGCGCCTCGTGGAGGCGACGGTCGAGGGTGGCGCTCTCCATGGAGAGGATCTCCTTCAGGCGCTTCTCGATGTCCTCGAACGCGGAGCCGAGGTTGTACTGGTCTAGCGTGGAGCGGCGTTGCTGGCGAAGCTGCTGGAGCAGGTCACGCAGCCCCTGGAGGCGTTGGCCCATCGGGTCGCGCATGCCGCGCTGGAGGAGGTTGCGCAGGGCGTGCTGCAGGTCCCCGAAGTTCATCAGGTCGTCGGTGAGGGCCTCCAGCACTTCGTCTGGATCGAGCGACGGGATCTCCTGTGTGCCGTCCCACTCCGAGTAACGAAAGGAGAACATACCTACCCCCGGTACTGTGTCCGGCCGCCCACCGTGTCCTTGTTCAGCCGCTTGTTCAGGTGCAGCCCCTCGAGGATGAATTCGACGGCGGAGGCGATGACGGCCAGGTTTTCGCCGGGCTTCAGCTTGGCGACGGCGCGGTCCAGCCCTTCGATCTTCTTCACCATCTTCACGTACTCCTTGGAGGGCAGGAGATCGGAAACCTCCACTGATTGGCCGGCCTTGAACTCGGTGACGATATCCTCTAAGTCGACGACGTTCAAGTTTCGGTTGAAGACGGCCACCAGCGCGCCCTGGATCAGCTTCTCGATGATCTGCTCCTCTTTGCCGTCCTCCACCGTCTCGAACTCCACCTTGCCGCTCAGCGTCGGCAGCACGTAGGGCAGGTCGCTGATGCGAGGCACGACGTCCTTCTCGCCGATGCGGATGGCGCGGCGAAGGGCGTTGGCCAGCAGGCTCTCGTAGTTGGCGATGGAGGCGCGAACGGAGACGCCGGAGCGCTGGTTTACGTCCGGGCTCCGGCGGGCGAGCCGGGTGATCTCTGCCACGATCTCCTTCATGTACATAGGCACGGTCACCGTGTAGTCTTTGTCGTCGAAGCGGGTGTGCTCCTGATCCATGATGCCGATCTCGTGCTCGACCTTGCGTGGGTAGTGCGTGCGGATCTGCGCCCCGTAGCGATCGCGAAGCGGAGTGATGATCCGCCCGCGGTTCGTGTAGTCCTCCGGGTTGGCGCTCGCCACCAGGAAGACGTCCAGCGGCAGGCGAATGCGATAGCCGCGGATCTGCACGTCGCGCTCCTCCATGATGTTGAGCAGCCCCACCTGGATGCGCTCGCCGAGGTCCGGCAGCTCGTTGATGCAGAAGATACCCCGATTCGTGCGGGGGATGAGGCCGTAGTGGATGGTGAGCTCATCGCTCAGGTAGCGGCCCTCCGCCACCTTGATCGGGTCCACCTCGCCGATGAGGTCGGCGATGGTGCTATCGGGCGTAGCGAGCTTCTCGCTGTAGCGCTCGTCGCGGGGCAGCCAGGCGATCTCGACCTTATCGCCTTGCTTGGCCACGCGGTCGCGGCAGCTCTTGCAGATGGGATCGAAGGGGCTGTCGTTGATCTCACAACCGTCGATGACGGGAACGGTCTCGTCTAGCAAGTTGACCAGGGAGCGGATGATGCGCGACTTCGCCTGGCCGCGCTCGCCCAGGAAGATGATGTCCTGCCCGGAGAGGATGGCGTTCTCCAACTGGGGGATGACCGATTCCTCGTAGCCGACGATTCCGGGCAGCAGCTCTTCCTTCTTCTTGATCCGTTGGATCAAGTTCCGGCGCATCTCCTCCTTGATGGAGCTGACGTGGTAGCCCGCCTCGCGCAGCTTACCGATGTTCTTCGCTTTTGCCTTTGCCATGTTTACCCCTATCCTCCGCCTACGTAGCTCGACGGTCCGCCTGTCATCGGCCGGGAATTACCGTCCGGCCGACCCCGCGCTTAGCGATTCCAGAAAGCGGGCCAGCTCATCCCGGTCGAACTGTGGGAGCGGCTCCGCGTTTCGAGTATCTATTATAACGTCTTCCCCGCCGGTGGCCAGCGCGCCGATGCAGGTGATGGCGATCCCCTCGCCGCGGATGGCGTCGCAGACGGCGTCGCACCCCTGCGGGTCGACGGCGATCAGCAGCGCGCCCGAGGCGAGCAGTCCGAGCGGGTCCAGCCCCAAGGCGGCGCAGACCGTCGCTGTCTCAGGCAGGACGGGCACGTCCTGCCGTCGGAGGCGAACGTGGAGCCCTGCGGCCTGCGCCAGCTCCACCAGGGCTGTCGCCAATCCGCCTTCCGTTGGATCGTGCAGGGCGTGCACGGGTCGCGACGAGCCGGCCTCGCACTGGCAGGCGGCGATGGCCTCTCGCACGATGCTGATGCCCGGCTCGTCGAGGAGGCGCGCCGCCGCCTCGATGCTCTCCTCAGACACACCTCTGCTGCGCAGGGCCTGCGCGGCGTCGCGGGCCAGCAGCGCCGTCCCCTCCACGGCGATGCCCTTGGTCAGCAGCAGGTGATCGCCGGGTTGCGCGGCGTCCGGCCGCACGAGCGCCTCGCTGGTGGTTTCGCCCAGCATCGCCCCGGCGATGATCGGCCGCTCTAGGCCGAGCGTGATCTCCGTGTGGCCGCCTATCGGCGTCACGCCCAGTTCGTCGCAGGCGGAGCGGATCTGCTCGAAGATCTCCTCGGCCAGCTCCGCTGTGGCACCCTCCGGCAGCAACACCGTCGCCATGAACCAAACCGGCCGCGCTCCCAGGCAGGCGACATCGTTGGCGTTCACGTGCACCACGTACCGGCCGATCTGCTCGGTGGCGAAGGTGACCGGGTCCGTCTTCGCTACCAATACTCGGCCCCCGCCCATATCGATGGCGGCGGCGTCGCGGCCAATACCGGGGCCCAACAGCAGCCTGGGATCCTCCGGCAGCTTCGCCAGCAGTCGTGCCAGCAGGTCAGAGGGCAGCTTTCCTGCCTTCATGAGCGTGGCGAGTATAGCACGAAGTCGCACGGCGGCTGGAATACAACGACGCAGTGTGTACACTAGGGACGAATGCGAAGGGTAGACGAGCCATGAACGCTCAGGAGCGCAGCGACGAAGATCTGGCGCGGGAGGCCGGCGGAGGCGATGAAGCCGCCTTCGTCGAGCTGTACCGGCGCTACTTCCCCCGCGTCTACGACCTCGCCCTTCGCCTGACCCGCGATCGGGAGACGGCCGCGGCGGCGGCGCAGGCGAGCTTCTATCGTGTCCACCACGCGCTGCTCAGCGGCGAGACCGAAGCGCCGTTCAAGAGCCAGGTCTTTGGCCTCGCCCATCGCGACCTGGCGGAGCGGATGCGCGGCCGCCCAAGTCAGGCGCAGGAAGTGGAGGAGGCCTTCGCCACTTCCGACCCTGCGCTCCTGGCGACCGAGGTGCCGGCCGCCGATCTGCCCGATCTGGCCAAGCTGGCCTGGCAGGGCGCGAGCGACCTCAAAGTCGACGAGTACGAGCTGCTGGACCTGAGTGTCCGGCAGCAGATGGACACCGGCGAGGCAGCGGCGGTGCTCGGCACGAGACCGGAGACGGTCGAACGGAAGCTGGGCCGGATACACGACCTCTTCGAGGAGTCGTTTTCTTCGCTGGTGCTGCTCAACCGCGGCCGTCAGGACTGTGTGGATCTGGATTTCCTGGTGGGAGACGAGCAATACTCTCCCGCCATGCGCCGGCGTATCATCCAGCACCTGCGAGGCTGCGAGTCCTGCAAGACGACGCGGCGGCGATACCCGCCCGCCAGCGAGCTGCTGGCTACCCTGACGCCGGCGCCCGCGCCCGCCGGCTGGCAGGAGACGATCCTCGCGCGCCTGCTGGAAGCCGCTCGCACACGCACCACCGGCGTGGCTGCCGCGGCCCGCCGCGCCCGCCGGGCCCGTGGAGGCGATACCCACCTCCCGTCCGGAGTCAGGGCCTGCGATTCGCGCCGGCGCGGCGCCTCCCGCATACCCACCCGGCGAACATCTCGCCGGGTGGGGTGGTGGAGATACCTGGCTTAGCGGTCTCTTCGGCCTGGGGGGAGACAGGGGGCCGCTGTTGGTCGTGCTGGGCGCGGCACTCCTCGTGGTAGTCATCGCTATTACTGCCCTCTGCAGCGTCGGCGTCTTCGACGGCGATGGAGAGCCTGCTACTGGCACGGAAACCCCCACGCCTACGGCGACTACAACGGGTACGACGACTACGACGCCAACGGCCACGCCCACGGGTACGCCCACGCCGACGGAGGTGCTCCCCGGGACGCCTACGGAGTCGCCGCCGACTGAGACGCCGGTGCCTGCGACAGCCACACCGGTGCCCGCGACGGATACGCCCGTGCCGCCGACAGACACGCCCGCGCCCGCGACGGATACGCCCGTGCCGCCGACAACCACGCCCGTTCCGCCGCCAACGGACACGCCGCCGCCCTAGCGGACGCGTATGTGACGCTGCCACGTTGACACGTTGGGAGCACCATGTTACTCTCGTCTATCGGGTACAGGGGAGGCGTGAGCTTACTGCTCGAAATTCCTCAACACGTGCCGATGCAT
>JACZTE010000065.1 GCA_022573935.1 Chloroflexota bacterium | reverse complement strand
TCATGCGAAAGACGTTCAGCGACTGTCGCCGTACGTCCTCCGCGCCCATGTAGACGATGCATTCGAGACCGAACATCGCGCACACCGTCGCCGTCGCGACGCCGTGCTGTCCAGCGCCCGTCTCCGCAACGATGCGCCGCTTCTTCAGGCGGCGGGCGAGTAGCCCCTGGCCGAGCGCGTTGTTGATCTTGTGGGCGCCGGTGTGGGCCAGGTCCTCGCGCTTGAGGTAGATGCGCAGCGATGGAGGCTCGTCCGCGCCCGCGCCGCTGAGCTTTCGCGACAGGTTCTCGGCGAAGTAGAGCGGCGTCGGCCGGCCGGCGTAGTTGCGCAGGAGGCCGTCCAGCTCCTCGCGGAACAGGGCGTCGGCCTGCGCCTCCGCGAACGCGCGCTCGAGCTCGCCCAGCGCCGTCATCAGCGTCTCGGGCACGAAGCGCCCGCCGAAGTCGCCGAAACGCCCGCGGGCGTCCGGGAGGGCGGGTGAAGGTGTCGCAGGAGGTCCTGCCCCGCCTCGCATCGGCCGGACGAGCGCTGGCTCTTTTCGGAGACCTCGTAGGGACAGACCTTCAGGTCTGTCCGGAGAGCCGTCCTGTGCTAGAAGCTCTCGCGGTCCCGAGAACGGATAAGATTTGTGATCCTGTACCAGGCTGGCCCGTACGGGGTTGTTCCAGATGTATTCCGCCGCTACGTAGAGGTCATCTTCGTGTCTTAGGACATGGTCGTAGTAGCTGCGGTGCCACAACGCGCGACCGGTTCGCTGCTTATAGCGATGGCTGGAGAGCTGTTTAAAGTACTTCATGAACAGGATCAACGACGAGGCTTTGGAACCTTCGACGAGAAGGTGCAGGTGATTGGGCATGAAGCAGTATGCGCGAACAACGAACTCGTGTCTGGTGCAGGCCTTGTTAAGATCGTCCAGGCACTCATGGACGGCGGCTCCATGAACAAACGCCCGATGGCTAGCAGCGGTGTTGAGGGTGAGGCTGTACGCGTGGGGGCCTGTGTAGTCGAAGGTGGGGAGGCGAGGGGAAGAGCGCCGTTGCGGGGCGGAACTCGGTCGTTCTTGGCCGGACAGACCTGAAGGTCTGTCCCTACGAGGTGGTGCTACTGCGCGATGAGTCTCTGACCCCGCAGGCGACCCCGGTTGCTCAGAATCGCTTGGTACGGACAGAGCGTTCGCTGTGTCCGGCTCGCTGCCTTGTCCCCCGGACAGACCTGAAGGTCTGTCCCTACGAGGCGGTTCGTTCATGCTACAGCCGCACCCTTCGCCGCCTGTACGAAGGCGTGGATCTTCGCCGCGTCCTTCGCGCCGTCGGTCTCCACGCCGCTCGATACGTCGACCGCCCACGGCCGTACCTCGCGCACGGCGTCCGATACGTTCTCCGGCGTAAGGCCGCCCGCGAGCCAGACGGGCAGTCGCGCTGCGAGGGCGGCGGCCTGGCCTCGGTCGACCTCGATGCCACGGCCGCGGCTCCCATCGAGCAGGCAGGCGACGGCTGTTCCCGGCACGAAGCCGTCGATGATGCCGTCGCTAGCGGCGCCGGGCGACAGCTCGACCGCCTTTATGACCGGTCGATTAGCGCGCAGGCAGTCGGCCCATCCTTCCCTGGAAGGACGGCCGCTGAGCTGGATCAGGTCGAGGCCGCATTCGTCGGCGATCGCGTTCGCCTCGTCCAGCGTCTGGTCTTCGAAGATGCCGACGGTCAGCGGCCGTTTGCGTGCCAGCAGCCGATCGAGCGCCTCCGCCCCGTGGCGGAACCACGCGATGGCGTCGCCCTCGAAGGCGCGGTCTAGCTCGAGTTGGGCTGTAGGCGAGGGAGCGCCCAGCGCTGCGATGACGGCCTGTGCCTGCTCGATCGAGAGCCGCCGACGGCTCTCCGGCGCGAACATGAGGCCGATGAAGTCGGCGCCCGCCTCCTTCGCGGCGAGGGCGTCCTCGGGGCGCATGCAGCCGCAGATCTTGACGCGGGTCATATCAGGAAGTCCCGCATCTTGTTGCGCACGTCGTTGGAGACGATCAGCGCCTCGCCGACGAGGACGGCGTGGACGCCGCACGAGGCGAGCCGCTCCACGTCGGCGCGGGTGGCGATGCCGCTCTCGCTGATCACCACCTTGTCGTCGGGGACGAGCGGGCGCAGCCGCTCCGTCGTCGCCAGGTCCACCTCGAAGGTGCGCAGGTCGCGGTTGTTGATACCGATCAGGTCGGCCCCCGCGGCGAGCGCGCGCTCCACCTGCGCCTCGTCGTGCACCTCCACCAGCGACTCCATCTCCAGCTCCCGCGCCTGGCCGATCAGGTCGCGAAGCTGGGCGTCTTCGAGGATGGCGACGATGAGCAGGACGGCGTCGGCGCCGTAGGCGCGCGACTCCCACAGGTGGTAGGGGTCGAAGAGGAAGTCCTTGCGCAGGATGGACGGCCGGCCGCCGGGGTAGTAGCCCTTCATGCTCACGCGCACGTCCAGCATGAACTGCACCTCGCCCATGAAGTGCTTGCGCTCGGTGACGACGGAGATGCCGGCGGCGCCGCCGATGGTGTAGGTGCGCGCCATCGCCCGGTGCTCCAGCACGGAGACGAGCCGGCCCTTGGACGGCGAGGCCTTCTTGATCTCGGCGATAAGCTGGATGCGCTTGCCGCCGCTGTGCGGCCCGCGCGGCCCCTCCAGGATCGCCTGCGTCAGGCTCCACTGCGGGTCGTGCTCGACGATGCGACGCTTGAGCGCCTCGATGGGCTCCTGCTGCAGTCGCTGCTCCAGCTCCTCGCGCTTGTCGGCGACGATGCGGTCGAGGATGGTACCGGTCTCGGTGGTTTGTTCACTCATGCTGGCCTTCACCTCCCGTCGGGGCGGGCAGCCGCCCGCCCTGGGCGACCAGATGGTCGCCCCTACTCATTCGATACCCTCACGAACGCCTCCAGTCCGGCGCTGAACGCGACCAGAGAACCCTGCGGACAGACCTGAAGGTCTGTCCCTACGAGGTGGCTCTAGCGGTCGGTCGCTGTTCTCACACCTCATTCGATATCCTCACGAACGCCTCCAGCTTCTCGCGGGCGGCGCCGCTGTCGATAGCTTCCGTCGCCAGCGAGAGCCCCTCGCGGAAGTCCGACGCCAGGTCGGCGGCGACGAGGGCGGCGGCGCTGTTGATCAGCGTGAAGTCGCGCAGCGGCCCCACCTCGCCTGCGAGCACGCCGCGCAGCGCCTTCGCGTTCTCCTCGGGCGAGCCGCCACGGCCGGCGTCACGCAGGTGTACGGGCAGGCCGACGTCCTCCGGTTGGAGCGTCGAGCTGGTCACCCGGCCGTCCTTCACCTCGTAGAGCAGGGTGTTCGCGCTCACGCTCACCTCATCGAGGCCGTCCTCGCCGTGGACGACCAGCGCGTGCTTCGTGCCGAGGCGAGCGAGCACCTGGGCCATCTTCTCCGCCATCGCGGCGTCGGCAACGCCCAGCAGCCGCAGCTCCGCGTCCGCCGGGTTGGTGAGCGGGCCGAGGATGTTGAAGACCGTCCGCACGCCGATCTCGCGTCGAGGCCCGGCGGCGAACTTCATCGCCGGGTGGAAGGCTTGCGCGAACATGAAGCCGAAGCCGGCCTGCTCGATGCAGGCGGCGACGCCTTCCGGCGGCAGGTCGATCTTGGCGCCCAGCGCCTCGAGCACGTCGGCGCTGCCGCAGGCGCTGGTCATCGCGCGGTTGCCGTGCTTGGCGACGCGCACGCCCGCGCCGGCGACAACAATCGCGCTGGCAGTCGAAATGTTGAATGTCCGCGAGCCGTCGCCGCCCGTGCCGCAGGTATCGACAAGCTCCGACGCCGGCGTCCGAGTTGGAATCGGGGCGGCGTGCTCACGCATGGCCCGCGCGAAACCGGCGATCTCCTCCGCGGTTTCGCCCTTCATCCCTAGCGCGACCAGCAGAGCGCCGATGGATACCGGCGTTGCCTCGCCGCGCAGAATTTCGTTCATCACCTCGGCGGATTCTTGCTCGCTCAGATGCTCTTTTCGATGTACTTTGTGGAGTGCTTCGAGCAGCTTGCCCATCAGTTTGCTTTCCCCTTCGCCGATACTCTACTATTGAGAATTACCCTCCGATTTTACCCCCCCGATCCTAGCACGCGCCGCTAAGGTGTCATGAAAATTCACGAGTACCAAGCCAAGGAGATTCTCCGGCAATATGGTGTCCCGGTTCCCCGTGGTCAAGTCGTCTTTAGCGCCGGGGAGGCGCGCAAGGTGGCCGAGGAACTCGGCGGCCGGGTCGTGGTTAAGGCCCAGATCCACGCCGGCGGGCGCGGCAAGGGCGGCGGCGTCAAGCTCGCCGAGGATGCCAGCGCCGCGGAGGAATTCGCCGGCCAGATCCTCGGCATGACGCTGGTTACCCATCAAACCGGACCCGAGGGCCGGCTAGTGAAGCGCGTGCTGGTCGAGGAAACTCTGCCCATCGGCCGCGAACTCTACCTCGGCATCGTGCTCGACCGAAAGCTCGAACGCCTCGTGCTGATGGCCTCTTCCGAAGGCGGCATGGATATCGAAGAGGTGGCGGCCAAGACCCCGGAGTTGATTCTCAAGGAAACGATCGATCCCGGCCTTGGCCTGATGCCGTATCAGGCGCGCCGCCTGGCTTACGCCATGAATGTCGCCGGACCGGCCGTTGCCGGGACAGTGGACGCCATGCTGGCGCTATCGAAGGCCTACGCGGCGACCGACGCGACTCTGCTCGAGATCAATCCCTTCGTCATTACCACCGGCGAGCGGGCCGTGGCGCTCGACGCCAAGATGGACTTCGACGACAACGGCCTGTTTCGCCACGAGGCTCTCGGCCAGTACCGCGACCTCGACGAGGAAGACCCGCTCGAAACCGACGCTGCTGCTCACAATCTGAACTACATCAAGCTCGACGGCAGTATCGGCTGCATGGTCAACGGCGCGGGCCTGGCCATGGCGACGATGGATATCATCCAGTATGCCGGCGGCAGCCCGGCGAACTTTCTCGATGTCGGCGGAGGAGCCAATGCGGACCAGATCAAGAATGGTTTCCGCATCATCCTCTCCGACCCCAACGTGAAAGCGATCTTGATCAACATCTTCGGGGGCATCCTGCGGGTCGATGTGCTGGCCGAGGGCGTGGTCGCCGCTGCTCGCGAGCTTGAGATCCGGGTGCCGATCGTGCTTCGTCTCGAGGGCACCAATGTAGAGAAAGGTCGCGAGATTCTCAAAAACTCTGGGCTCGATTTCACCGTCGCTCCCGAGATGAAGGCCGCCGCCGAGCAAGTCGTCGCGCTTGCCAAGCAGAGTCCAGCATGAGCATCCTCTTAGACGAAAATACGCGCATCATCGTCCAGGGCTTCGGCAAAGCCGGTTCGTTTCACGCCCGGCAGTGTATCGACTACGGCGCCAAGATTGTCGGCGGCATTCGTCCCGGCAAGGGCGGCAGTGAACAGCTTGGTCTGCCGGTCTTCAACACGGTGCAAGAAGCCGTCGGCGCGGTTCAGCCAACCGCCTCGATCGTTTTCGTGCCGGCCTCGGGGGCGGCCGATGCCATTCTTGAGGCTGCCGAGGCCGGTATCGAACTCGTTGTTTGCATCACCGAAGGCATCCCGGTGCAGGACCTGGTTAAGGTCAGCTACCGGCTGCGGGGAAGCAAAACCAGGCTGATCGGGCCGAATTGCCCGGGGATCATCTCGCCCGGCAAGTCGAAGCTCGGCATCATGCCCGGCTATATCCATAAGCAGGGCAACGTGGGCGTCGTCTCGCGCTCGGGCACGCTGACCTACGAAGCGGTCGGCCAGTTGACGCCGCTCGGCCTCGGGCAATCGACCTGTATCGGCATTGGCGGCGATCCGATTATCGGCACCAGCTTCGTCGATACGCTCGAGCTGTTCAACGACGACCCCGACACCCATGCCATTCTGATGATCGGCGAAATCGGCGGGACGGCGGAAGAAGAAGCCGCCGCCTTCGTCAAAGAGCGCGTGAAAAAACCGGTTGCCGCGTTCATCGCCGGACGCACCGCGCCTCCGGGCCGCCGCATGGGTCACGCCGGCGCGATCATCTCGGGCGGCAAGGGTACGGCCGCCGAAAAAGTAGCCGCGCTCGAAGCAGCCGGCATCGCCGTCTCCCCGTCACCCGCCGAGATGGGCGCGACGTTGGCTAAGCTACTGTAAGGAATTCGATACTTCGCATCAGATACTTCGCGCCTAGCGGCCCCGATCACCGGACAACCGTACCACGTAATATTGCGGGATGCCGCCGGGCCCTTCCTATAA
>JACZTE010000064.1 GCA_022573935.1 Chloroflexota bacterium | reverse complement strand
TTCGCCGTCAGCCTGATCAGCGCCGCGTCGATCATCCTGCCGATGCCCGGAGCTGCCGCCGCCGCCGGAGCGGGCGCGCTGTTCGACCCTGTGCTGGGCATCCCGGCGCCCATCATGGTGGGGCTGGTCTCCGGCCCGGCCGAAGCGCTGGGTGAATGCACCGGCTACGCCGCCGGCTACGGTGGCAGCGCTCTCTTCCGCGACCGGCCCGTCTATTCGCGGGTGCGGGGATGGATGAAACGGCGAGGCATCCTCACCATGTTCCTCCTCGCTTCCTTCCCTAACCCGCTGCTCGACGTGGCAGGCGTCGCCGCCGGCGCGGTTCAGATGCGCTTGTGGCACTTCTTCGTCGGCGTGCTGGCGGGTAAAGTGCTCAAGAACATCTACTTGGCCTCGGGCGGGCTGGCCGCCGCCGAACTGATCCGCCGCCTGTTCTGATAACCTGCAAGAGCCTGGGAGGTACGTTCCGCTGTCCAGCCAACAGCCACCAGACGTAGGCGCCGTGATCGTCGCTGCCGGGCGCAGCCGGCGCACGGGCAGCATCGATAAACTGTGGACGCCCCTCACCGACGCCAAGGGGCAGAGCCGGCCGCTGCTCGCTTACTGCATAGCAGCTTTCCAGCTCTGCCCAGCCGTGGGGCGGATCGTCATCGTCGTCGCCGAGGAGGCCATCGAGCGGACGCAGGCGCTGGCAGAAGGCGAGGGCTGGAACAAGGTGTGCGCCGTGGTGGCAGGCGGCGACCGGCGGCAGGACTCGGTGCGGGCGGGCTTGGAGTCGCTCGGCCGCTGCGAGTGGGTGATCGTCCACGACGGCGCCCGGCCGATGGTGACTCCAGCGCTCATCGAGCAAGGCCTTCGGGAGGCGGAGGAGACTGGCGCTGCCTGTTGCGCCCTGCCCGTGCCGGACACCGTCAAGGAGAGCGACGCCGCAGGCCGTATCGTGCGCACGCTGGACCGCTCGCGGCTGTGGTTGGCGCAGACACCACAGACCTTCCGCTATGATCTGCTCATGAAGGCACATGCCCAAGCTACGGGAGAGGCGACGGACGACGCCGCGCTAGTGGAGGCGCTGGGCGTGGACGTACGGCTGTACCAGGGCTCGCCTCGCAACCTGAAGGTGACGACCCGCGACGACCTGGCGCTGGCGCAGGCGCTGCTGGCTACATCGACATGAGGACCGGGACATGAGAACCGGCATCGGCTACGACATCCATCCGTTCGAGCAGGGGCGGCCGCTGGTGCTGGGCGGCGTCACCATCCCCCACGAGGCCGGCCTGGCCGGCCATAGCGACGCAGACGTGCTCGCGCATGCGCTCATCGACGCTCTGCTGGGCGCGGCGGCCCTGGGCGACATCGGCCGGCACTTCCCGCCCGACGACCCCAGCTATCGCGACGCGAACAGCCTCGACCTGCTGCGCCGCGCCGTTGAACTGGTGGCGAAGGCGGGCTACCGGGCCGTCAACGTCGACGCCACGGTCATCGCTGAAGCGCCGAAGCTCTCGCCCCACATCGACGCGATGCGAGCCGCACTGGCCGGCGCGCTGGGCCTCGACGTAGGCGCGGTCAGCGTGAAAGCGACGTCCTCGGAGCGGCTAGGCCCCGTGGGCCGCGGCGAGGGGATTGCGGCGCTGGCCGTGGCCCTGCTAGACTCTATCTAGCGCTCGGAGGACTTGGGCTATACGTATCATGGCACTTCGCAAGCCCGCACAGCATCGATCGCTCCTTCGGCGTAGGGTTCGTTGCATCTGTCCCTAGGGCGTTCTCCGCTCGAGGCGGAGGACGTCCCACCACGGACGTGACGAGACTACGCAGAAGGAGGTCCTGAGCGTGTCGCTCCTCAACAGCATCGGCAGAGATATCAAGGCCGCCCGGGAACGAGACCCGGCGGCCACCAGCAACCTAGAGGTCATCCTCGCCTACCCGGGCTTTCATGCCGTCCAGTGCCACCGGCTGGCCCATGCCCTCCACCGACGGCGGGTACCGCTCCTGCCTCGACTGATCTCGCACTTCGTCCGCCTCTTCACCGGCATCGAGATCCACCCCGGCGCTATCATCGGCGAGGGCTTCTTCATCGACCACGGCATGGGTGTGGTGATCGGCGAGACAGCAGAGATCGGCGATAACTGTCACCTGTACCAGGGCGTTACGCTGGGCGGCACCAGCACCAAGCGCGAGAAGCGCCACCCTACCCTCGAGGACGACGTCGAGGTGGGCGCGGGCGCTAAGCTCATCGGCGCCATCACCGTCGGCAAGCACGCCTCGATCGGCGCCGGCTCCGTCGTGGTGACCAACGTCCCCGCCAACGCCACCGTCGTCGGCGTGCCGGGCCACATCGTCGCCTACCGCGACCCTGGCTCGGATACCATCCTCCACCTGCCCGACCCGGAGTGGGACCGCATCACCGAGCTGGAGCAGCGCCTCGAGAAGGTCATCGAGCGGCTGCGAGCGGTGGAGGAGCGGCCGGCGAATACCACGAACCGGAAGTCGCCGCGTCGCCGCGCCAGCGCACCAACGGACGAAGGGACAGCCAGCGAATGACGCTGAAGCTTCATAGCACCCTGAGCCGCCGCACCGAGGAGTTCGCGCCCGCCGACGGCCGCGTCGTGAGCATGTACGTCTGCGGGCCCAACCTCTACGCCCCCTGCCACATCGGCCACGCGATGAGCTACGTCATCTTCGACGTGCTGCGCCGCTACCTGGAGTACCGCGGCTACGAGGTTCGCCACGTCCAGAACTTCACCGACATCGAGGACAACATTGTGCAGCGAGCCCAGGCCGCCGGCGTCACCATCGAGGAGCTGGCCGACGAGAACATCAGCCGCTTCTACACCGACATGGACGCCCTCAACGTCCGGCACGCCCACGAATACCCCCGCGCGACGCACGAGATCCCGAAGATCATCGAGATCGTCACCGGCCTGATCGAGAAGGGCTTCGCCTACGAGACCGGCGGCGATGTCTACTATCGGGTGACGAAGCAGCCCGACTACGGCAAGCTCTCGGGCCAGGACTTAGATTCGATGAAGGCGGGCGCCCGCATTGAGCCGGGCGAGCAGAAGGAAGAGCCGGGCGATTTCGCCCTCTGGAAGGCCTCCAAGCCCGGCGAGCCTTCGTGGGACAGCCCCTGGGGGGCCGGCCGCCCCGGCTGGCACATCGAGTGCTCCGCCATGTCGCTCAGGTACCTGGGCGAGCAGATCGACATCCACGGCGGCGGCCAGGACCTCATCTTCCCCCACCACGAGAACGAGATCGCCCAGACCGAGGCGTTCACCGGCGTTGCCCCTTTCGTCCGCTTCTGGATGCATCACGGCCTGCTACGGCTGGTCGAGAGCGAGGAGAAGATGACCCGCCACCTGGGCAATCTGGTGCCCATCGACGAGGTGCTCCAGCAATACGGCAGCGACGGCCTGCGCCTGTTCATCCTCACCTCCCACTATCGCAAGCCGCTCACCTACACACAGGAGGCGCTCGCCTCGGCGAAGGCGGGTGCAGACCGGCTGCAGGTGGCCGCTCGCGTCACGCCGGACGGCCCCGCTCAAGGCGAGCCGCTCGACCCCGCATCCTACCGCCAGGCCTTCATCGAGGCGATGGACGACGACCTGAACACGGCGCAGGCGCTGGCCGCCCTCTTCGACCTGGCCCGCGAGATCAACCGCGCCCGCGACGAGAACCGCCCGTTCGACGATGCGCAGGCGGCGCTGCTGGAGCTGGCGGACGTGATGGGGCTGACGCTGGTCGAGGCGGAGGCGGCGATGGCCGCCGCCCCCTTCGTCGAGCTGCTCGTCAGCATCCGCGAGGAGCTGCGCGCCGCGAAGCAGTTCGAGCTGTCCGACCGCATCCGCGACGGACTAGCGGAGCTGGGCGTCGCGCTGGAGGACACGGCCGGCGGCACCGCCGCCCGCCGGCGGGAGTAGCGCAGGCCTCGCACCAGCGATGGTATACTGAAAGTCCTATGGCTACCGCCGGCCCGGAGATCGACCTCAAGACGCTGATCAGAGACGTGCCCGACTTCCCCAAGCCGGGCGTCCTCTTCCGCGATATCACGCCACTCCTGCACGATCCCGATGCCTTTCGTTATGTCATCGACGAGCTGACGCGGCGCATCGGCGCGCTCACGCCGGACGCCATCATCGGCATCGAGTCGCGCGGCTTCCTCTTCGGCGCGCCGGTGGCCTACAACCTGGGGCTCCCCTTCGTGCCGGTGCGCAAGGCGGGCAAGCTGCCGGCGGAGCGGATGAGCGTGGAGTTCGCGCTGGAGTATGGCGAAAGCCAGCTCGATATCCACGTCGACGCGCTGGAGCGCGACCAGCAAGCGGTCATCGTCGATGACCTGCTCGCGACAGGCGGCACCGCCGCCTCCACGGCCAAGCTAGTGGAGCTGCTGGGCGCCTATGTGAAGGCGATCGCCTTCGTCGTGGAGCTCCCCGCGCTGGGCGGCCGCGATCGGCTGCAGGGCCACGAAGTGATCACGCTCGTCCGCTACGACGACGCGTGACGAGCACGGCGATTGACACCCGTGCTCTGGCCTGCCACACTGGCGAGGTGCCCGCAGGCGAGTCTGCCGGGGCGCTGACGACGAGAAGGAGACTGGGATCGCCCTCATGGATGAGAACCAGATGGCAGAGCGCTCGCACTTCTACGGACTGGCGATCTGCGCCGTCGCCATCTTCACCGCTTTCACCTTCCTCACCGGAGTGATGCGCCGAAGCTACTGGGCGCTGGCGCTGCCCGTCACGGGCGGCTTCCTGGGGACGCTCTACATCGCGTTCTGGATCGGGCGCGCCCTGATCGCCACGCCGATCGAACCACCGGCCGACGACTAACGGCCGTCTCCCGTCGACCGCCGACGACGGCTAGCGGCCGTCTCTCACTGACAGCACATCCCGATAGACCGCCAGCGTGCGCTGCGCCGTCTCCCGCCACGAGAAGTGGCCGACGATGCGCTGCCGCCCGGCCTCGCGCAGCCGCCGGCGCAGGCGTGAATCGTCCAGCACCCGCTCGATCGTCTTGGCCAACGCCGGTGCGTCGGCAGGCGGCGCCAGCAGCCCGCTCACGCCCTGCTCGATCACCTCGGGGAACGCCCCGGCCGTCGTCGCCACCACCGGCGTGCCGCAGGCCATCGCCTCCGCTGCCGGCAGGCCGAATCCTTCGTAGAGCGAGGGCGAGACGAGTAGCTGCGTGGTGTTGTACAGCCGCACCAGCTCCTCGCGGCTGACGCGACCGGTCAGCTTCACACGATCGCCGATGCCCAGCTCGCCGGCCAGCGCGACGGCTTCCCAACGCTCGACCGAATGCGCATGCCCCGCATCGTGCAGGCCGATGTAGGCCGTTTCCATTTCGGAGGTGATCCAGGTGCCGTCTTGGCCGGGGCGCGGGGCCTTCGAGCGTGGATCCCAGGAACGCCTGAAATTTTTCCGACCGGGACACCTCCGACTCGGCGACCTCCTTTGTGACCTTTATCGGAACCAGCTCCAAGCGTATGGGCACGTACGGGGTGTCTACCAGCAGCCACCGGTACCGTGACGCCTCCGATCGTTTCCGTTTCGCGATCTCTTTGTTTAGCTCTTTTTCGATGGGGTGGAATTCTTGCTCCTCTTGGTTGGACAATGACTGCTTCAGCGTGTCCTCATTCGCCCTAAGCTCACTTACGCGTCGTTGGAGATCAAGCTCAGATTCGACCAACGTGGAGATGACCCCTTCCCTCGGTTGCCGACTCGCAAATAGCGTCTCCGCGTCTAGCTCGACATCGACCACCACACCCGTATCCTGCACGTCTCCGACTGAGTCTCCGATACGAGCTATCAAACTGACATGGCTGGAATGAAGCTCTTTCAGTTCGTCCAGTCGTTCCAGCGCTTGGGATTTCTCTGAAGCGGCCTGATCTTCGTCAGCCCGGAGCTGTTCAAGCTCAATAGCGAGTCTGTCATCCAAGCGCTGTTTGGTCTCGTCAAGAAGATCCGCACCATCGAGATCCACACCAGCCACCTGGTGGATGAGGTGTTGGCCGGGCAGTACTCCACCACCTTCAAGGGCCGGGGGATGGAGTTCGAGGAGGTGCGGCCCTACCAGGTCGGCGACGACGTGCGCAGCATCGACTGGAACGTCAGCGCCCGCTACGCCGAGCCCTTCGTCAAGGTCTACCGCGAGGAGCGCGAGCTGACCGTGATGCTGGTGGTGGACACCTCGGGATCGCACCTGTTCGGCACCCATCAGCAGCTCAAACGCGAGCTAGCCGCCGAGGTGTGCGCCACCCTGGCCTTTAGC
>JACZTE010000063.1 GCA_022573935.1 Chloroflexota bacterium | reverse complement strand
ATCATGGACTCTATCCAGCGCTTCGGCACCGAGGTGCTGCCCGAGTTCAAGGAGCGCCACAAGCATCACCAGAAATGGCGGGAAGAGCAGCTCGCCGGCGTCGAATACGAAGTCAACTCATCGATCTAGCGCGACACGAGGGAGTCCGTATCGTGCCTGCAACCAAGGTCGAGCGCATCAAGGACGAGCAGCTACGGGAGTCGATGGCGGCGGCTCACGCCTCGCTGCGCTCCGGCAACTACGCGGACGTAGTGCGGCGGTCGGCGGACGCCTACCTGGAGCTGTTGCGCCGGAAGCCGGAGCTGATGGAAGGGCTGATGGGGCGAGTAATTATCATGCAGTTTCCCCGCCTGGGCGCTCGGATGGAGCGGAAGGAAGGCGAGCCGCCCGAAGTCCAGTGGGACCGCGAAACGTTCGCCTTCTCCGAAGCGGCGACCTACTTCGAGTTCGCGGTCGATTCACTGGTGAAGGAAGAGCTGTGATGGCCACAGATACGCACAGATGGACACGGATGGTGGCGTGGCTGGTGATTGGCCACAGATACGCACAGATGGACACAGATGGTGCCGTGGCTGTGATTGGTCATAGATGAAGCGATAGCCGTTCGAAAGTCGGGAGGATAGCTGTGGATATCAAGGATAAGGTAGGGCTTGTCACCGGCGCCGGCTCCGGTATCGGCCGCGCGACGGCGTTACGGCTGGCGCACGAAGGCGCCGCCGTCGTCGTCGCGGATGTCGACGAAGCGGGTGGTGGCGAGACCGTCACCCAGATCGAAGCCGCGGGCGGGCGCGCCGCCTTCGTGCGTAGCGACGTGACGAGCGCGGCGGACGCGAAGGCGATGGTCGCGTTCGCGGAGGAGACGTTCGGCGGCCTCGATATCCTCCACAACAACGCCGGCATCATCACGCCGCGGCCTCGCTTCCCGGACGGTGACCCGGAGGGCTGGATAGCGGTCCTCGAGATCAACCTGCGAGGCGTCATCCTAGGCACCCAGTTCGGCATCGCGGCGATGCGAAAGCGCGGCGGCGGTGCGATCGTCAACACGGCCTCGCTGGCGGGCATCGGCTACGGCTTTCCGCCTGACCCGGTGTACGCGGCCAGCAAGGGCGGCGTGGTGCTCTTCACCGCCTCGCTGGCGCCGCTCAAGGACGAGATGAATATTCGCGTGAACTGCGTCTGTCCGGGCGTGGTCGATACGCCCATGTTCCAGCGCGGCCGCGATGAGGCGCCCGAGGAGCAGTCGGCGATGGCGGAGCGGATGCGGCTGCTGCCGCTGCTCCAGCCGGAGGATGTGGCGGACGCCGTGGTCGAGCTGATCCGAGACGATACGCTGGCCGGCCGCGCGATGTGGCTGCGCAACGGCATGCCCCGCGAGCTTGGGCGGATGCCACAGCCTCCAGCTGCACGGTAAGACGAAGGGAGCAAGCAAGATGGCCGATGACGTCCTGTTCGAGAAGCGGCCCGATGGCGTGGGCCTCATCACGCTGAACCGTCCCGACCGCATGAACGCCATGGGTGGCCAACTGATGCCGATGCTGGCCGACTACCTGGATCAGTGCCTCCGAGACCGAGAGATACGCGCTGTCGTCCTCACCGGCGCAGGCCGCGCCTTCTGCGCCGGCGGCGATGTGAAGGAGATGGGCCCGCAAAAGACCTCGGACGAAAGCGCTGCGTCGCGGTCGATGGTTGGTGCCCTGGACGAGGGCGTCGCCAGGCTGCGCGAGGCGCAGATGGGCACCAGCTACGTCCTCCACACCATGCCCAAGCCGACCATCGCCATGGTGAACGGCGCCGCCGCGGGCGCGGGCCTGAGCCTGGCGCTGGCCTGCGACCTGCGCATCGCCTCGGACAAGGCGAAGTTCGTCACCGCCTTTGGCAACGTCGGCCTGAGCGGCGACTTTGGCGGCTCGTTCTACATGACGCGACTGGTCGGGCCGGGCAAGGCGCGCGAGCTCTACTTCACCTCGGAGATGGTCTACGCGGAGGAGGCGCTCGCACTGGGGATGGTCAACCGCGTCGTGCCGCACGACAAGCTGGCGGAGGAGACGCTGGCCCTCGCCGCGAAGCTGGCGGCCGGCCCGACGACGACGTTCGCACACATGAAGGAGAACTTCAGCCTGGCCGAGCAGGGCGACCTGAAGGCGCTGATGGATCAGGAGGCGTTCAAGCAGCGCCTCACCGGCATGACCAACGACTCGCGCGAGGCGGTACGCGCGTTCAACGAGAAGCGCGACCCGACGTTCACCGGCAGCTAGAGATCTGTTCCGGCGGGGTCCCGAGCGGCTCTTGCTGTAGCTCTGCGCTTATGCCATGAGCTGGGGCGCGGCATCGCGCAGCGCCTGCTCAAGAGTGCCGTAGTCGTTCCGCGCGGTGGGGAGACCTAGCTCAGTTACTTCAGTCTCGCTAGAACGCAAGATCAGTGTGCGGTTGAGGCCCGAGCGCTTCAGTTCGACGCCGGCCAGCTGATCGAAGCGTAGCGACTGCTCCTCCTTGGAATCGCGTCGAACGAGCAGAACCCTGCGGTCTGTGATGGCCACGCGCCACTGTTTGAGCGGGTCCTTCTGCCCGAAAATGGCGCTCAGGATAGGCCACAGGATCGACAAGGAGAGCCGCAGCATGGAGCCGGTCTGCCCGTGGCCCGCATACAGCACCTTCTCCTCGGCCTCTAGAAATTCAGAGAACGCCTTTGTGTCTAGCTCTTTGTCTGGCATGGGTATCTCCTCCAAGTTCGTGGCTGTAACTTGCGGCTATGGTAGCCGATGGGAGGCGTAGGTACCACGCGATTCGCCGATAGCTTGGCTCTGCTCCGGCGGGGTCGGATACGGACAGAGCTGAAGCTCTGTCCCTACGAGGTTGGGTGTTAGGTGACGCCACCTCGTAGGTGCCGACCTTCAGGCCGGCCCGCAGCGACGAAGCTGTGAAGCTCTGAGGAATGGCGTCCCGCCCGCTTCCAGGTGCGGGACGAGGTCGATGGTGTGGGTCATGCGGTCTTTGAGCGCGTTGGTGTCTCGATCTTGAACCACGTGGCTTTGGCGTAGGCGTGCAACGTGCCAGTGTGAGAGTAGAGCGCCGTGCCGCTGTAGAGCTTCTTGCCTTCGCTTCCCAGCTGCCAGCCGATGACCACGTATCGTTGGCTGACCTGCACTGGCTCGATCAGCCTGGCCGCCAACCTGCCGAGCAACACGAGGTCGTCCGCCGACTCGATGAACGCGAATGCGCCGGGGCAGTCCAACGCCGACCAGACGAACTCAGGTCGAACCGCTCCGTTCCCGTCGCTCAGCGACGCGTCCGGCGTCCAGGGGGCGGCGACGATATCGCGTCCGGCAACAGACCCCGCGAAAATGCGCAGTCCATCTCCTGCTGCTCGTTGCTCTCCACAGACGAAACAGGTGGGGTAAGGTACGTTGGCCTTGAGCCAGACGAAGCTCTTGGCGGCCTCCTCAGCATCCGAGAAGCTCACTGGCTCAGGAATCTCGATCTCTACCGTGGTGGGGAGACCTTCGGCGATAGCACTCTCGCCGTCGAAAAGAGCGACGCGACCGTCGTCGTGGCGTCGCACATCCAGCGGCTGATCGATAGGCGGCGGCAGTCGCAGCGTAACCTCAGCGGTGTCGCCGACGAGCCCGGCGACGAGGCCGCAGACGTAGCCGCCGTTCGCCGTCTTCGGCGGCCCGCGAAAGCGCCGGTCGATGACGATCTGGTCGCTCACGGGATCGCGCCGCTCTCCTTGAGCGGGACGATCTGCTCCCAGTCGTAGCCCAGCTCCAGCAGCACCTCCTCCGTGTGCTGGCCCAGCTCCGGCGCGAGCCCCTGCGGCCCCGCGGCCGTCTCCGAGAAGTCGGCTGGGGTGGCGACGAAGGTGACCGGGCCGTCCGGGCCCTCGACCTCGCGGAAGACGCCCGCCGCGTGCGCCGCCGGGTCGGCGATGACGTCGCTGATCGTGTTCACCGGCGCCCACCAGACGTTCTCGCGGTCGAAGATCTCGCCCCATTCTTCCAGCGTCTTGGTCGCGAAGACCTTGTCCAGCTCCGCGACCAGCTCCGGGCCGTGTTCGCGCCGCACCTCGATCTCGGCGAAGCGCTCGTCGCTGAGCAGATCCTCGCGGCCGATGGCGCGGCAGAGGTCGGGCCAGTGGCGGTCGGCCTGGAGGAGGATGATCCAGAACCAGCGGCCAGCCTGCCCTGAGCCCGCCGAAGGGGCGGCGCGGTAGCAGTCGATGAGCGGGTTGACGGCGTGCTCGCGGTCGTACGGCTTGATCGGCACCTTGAGGCGCTGGGCCAGGCTCACGTCCCAGCCCATCATGTAGATGCCGGTGCGCAGCAGCGAGATGTCGACGCGCTGGCCGCGGCCGTCCGGCGAGCGTTCGCGGGCGAGGAGGGCGGCGGAGACGGCGCCGGCCGCGCCCATGCCGGTCATGTGGTCGCCCATGCCGCCGCGCTGCTGGGGCAGCGGCGCGCCTTCGGGCACGAGCGACGCGGCGATGCCCGCGCGCGACCAGAACGCGCCGATGTCGTAGGCGGCGCGGTCGCGGTTGGGGCCGTCCGATCCGTAGCCGGTGATCTGGCAGTAGACGAGCCCCGGGTTCGCCCGCGCGAGCGTGTCGTAGTCGAGGCCGAGGTCGTCGAGGGCGCGCGGCCGCATGTTGGTGACGAGGACGTCCGCCTGGTCGATCAGCTTGCGGGCGATGGCGCGCGCGTCTTCGTGGTCGAGGTTGAGCACGACGCTGCGCTTGCCGCGGTTATCCAGCTCGAACGGCGGGTTGGTGGGAGCGTTGACGCCCATCATCGCGGTGGCCCAGCCGCGGAACGGGTCGCCTGCTGGCGGCTCGATCTTGATCACCTCGGCGCCCCAGTCGCGCAGGATACAGGCGCAGGCGGGCCCGGCCACCCACAACCCCAGCTCGACGACGCGAATACCTTCCAGCGGCCCAGACATAGACTCCTCCTCCTCGAACGCGAACACGTGCGGGCTGATTATACAACGGGCGATGGGTCGCGGGTCAGGGGTCGCGGGTGCGGGGGTTAGCTCATTCTGCCGACGAAGGCAGGTCTTGCTCAGGTTCCTCCTCAAAGAACTTCCGAAGGATCATATCGATTTGCTCTTCGGGTAAATAAGCGAAATGCTGCCTGAGGATTCTTTCAAGATCATCGCGCCCGATGCTCTGCTTTAGAGCATTCAACTTGTCTTGCGTGGCTTGCCGCTCTTCGTTAGATACCTCGGTTTCAACTGTTGTCGCAGCAAGAATCAAGTGATCCACTTCGAGCCATTCGCGTAAATCGGCTTCCGTCACGAGATCCCTCTCAATTTTTTCTGATTCTCCGATGATGGGTGTGAGAGGGCGCAGCGTCACCTCGACAGCATCTGTGTGGCGATAAAAATGGCGGAGGATACCTAGGCAAAGACGCACGACGTTAACTTGGGCGTCGTATAAGGCGAAAACATCGACAAGATCGAAGCCTGTTACTGGCGTCTCTTGGAGACCATGCTCGCGAACCCGTTGCCAAAGCTCGTACCACTGCTGCCGCTTGTGAATCGCGTTAGCGTTCTGCGCTTCGAACACCCTCAATGCCTCTCGGAGTTCGTGAAGAGCACGTAGCACTGATGACGTAGAGTAAGTATCCTGTTCAGCGTCGAATTCTAGGAACGCACCAGACAGGATGGCATTCTCAAGAGCCGCCTGGCTGAACGATTGAGGGGGAATAGTGCCGAGCATTAAGTACATCGACAGATGCTTGATCTGCTCACTTGTCAGGTTTACTTGGTCATTCAGGCTGTCCGCGTCTACGGCCACCTCATTGCGGACATGGCCAAGCCACCAGTGCTGAAAAAAGGGCTGTCCGCGGGTTTTCGTAAGCATGAAACGTAGGTTGCGCTCCATTTCATGGCGAAGGCTTTCAACTATGGCGGCCTTCGCCAAAGACCCTCGGATTTGCAGAGTGCTCCTTAGCCCATCCGTAAGTTCTCGGAATGTAGCGAATTCCGCAAGCCAGTTCGCGGCCGGAGGTGGGCCTCTGCCTTGGGCTGCCTCTCGGGCTTCGTTTTCTCGTCTTACCTCGCGCACGAAGTCAGCAACAAAAGTAGCGTCCTCTAGCAAAGATGGCTGGTCCGATCCCGCTCCGCTCGTCCTGCGCTCTCGTAGAATCATCATCACGTCTCTTCGGACGAAGAGGATCAGCTTTGGCTTGCCGGTGGCCTGCCATGAGTCATACGCTGTGCGATATTCTTGGCGGGTGACCGTAATGCGGCTTTCTTCATCGTACCAGGAGCCTGTGTTCTGCCCGATGACTAGGACGTAG